>JAADHJ010000015.1 GCA_013151915.1 Deltaproteobacteria bacterium | reverse complement strand
CCCTCAGGGACGTCCCCTGCGGCTTCTTTCGACTATCCTTCTTTGTTATGATTACGCAATTATTGATCCAACCATCAATTTCATAGACATGAAATCTGTAACTATAGGAATTTAAAAGGAAAGAAGCTTAATGAGGCGTTTGAGATGATCATTATGATTTCTTCAGGTTTTGCAAAGAAAACCGACAGGTTAAACCAGAAGGGGTATGAAGGATAACCTTATCACATACAAATCGACAACTTAGCCGCAACCCCACAGATCGTAAGAAAATCCGACATGTTTACACTTTTACCGTCGTTTCTATCGGTCAGGGGCATTAAGCTAAAACATTCCAAAGTGTGCGTGAGGGCAGGCAGGGTTACGCAGGGTATTGGGTCCGGGATTCTGGATTCCTCCTATTTCCAGTACTTCGCCTTGTCCGGAAAGATCCATCTCACTCCGCCCCTCGGGTCCGAGGTGTCCCCCTTGTATCTGGGGATCAGATGAATGTGCAAATGCATGACCGTCTGGCCGGCAGCCTCGCCGTCATTGATGCCTATATTGTAGCCGTCCGGGGAGAACTCCTGGTCCAAAGCCCCCTTCGCCTCGTCCATGGCCTGCAGAATGGCCGCTTTTTCAATGGCCTGCAGCTCGAAGAAGGATCGAACATGGCGTTTTGGAATGATGAGCGTGTGGCCTTTTGAAACAGGAAAACCGTCACGAATGGTGAACGTGTAGTCTGACTCGGATATGATCCGGTCATCAGGAAAAGAGCAAAATGGGCAATCCGGTTTGGTCACGCGGCATTTCCTCGAAACGCGGCTTAGAGCTGACTTGCCACAGCACGGGCCCCCTACATTCAGTTGATACAGCTTCTGTTCAACCAGCCGGGGCAACCCCACCCTAGCTGTAAAAGATCTTCTTGATGCCTTCGAGCTTTTCCACAGCCGCGCTCAACTCCTGGCCAACACGTTTTCGCTGTTGCGTCAGGACCATTTTAATGAAGATTTCGTTCTCCACGAGATCCACCTGGGAGCTTATGCCGGAGGCCTTAAGTCCCAAGTCTTTTACCAGTTCCATGAGCTCATCGAAAAGGTTGTCGCGCCGCTCACCTGTGACAGACAGGGTGAGATAGAGGTCCTTATTTATCATCGAATCAAGTTTGCTGAGGGAAACCAGACTGACGAGGACCAACACCGTGGAGATGACGCCCAAGGAGAAAAATCCCATCCCGAAGGCCATCCCCAAACCCGCCACCACCCAGAGGCCCGCGGCCGTGGTGAGGCCTCTAACCGTGGCGCCCTCTTTGACAATCACGCCCGCACCGAGAAAACCGATGCCGGTGACGATCTGGGCCGCGGTACGGGAAGGATCCAGACGCAGGATGGTTTCAGCACCGTGCATACCGTATTTGAGATAGAAGGCCTCTGAGATGATCATGATGGTGCAGGCGCCCACCGAAACGAGGAGGTTGGTGCGCATGCCCGCGGGGCGTCCATGCTTCTCCCTCTCCAGGCCCACGAGTCCTCCCGCCAGCGCTGCCAGAATCAATTTGATCATGATGGACAGTTCAAAACTTCCCATAAACGAGTTATCGAAAAACATGGTTCACCTCTTTTCCAGTCTGAACACCGGACCGCAACTTCAGTTACCCACTATCCCCATCTTTGTCAGTTTTCTTCCCAGCAGAGATGCCGCGATGACAAGGGTGGATGAGAAAAAGATCATAATGATACCAAGGGCTGACAGCCTGCCCCACAACCCGTCCTCGGCAAAACGCAGGATCTGCACCGCCAGAACCTCCGTGCCCGGCCGGGAGAGCACCACCGAAAGGCTCAGTTCCCGCACGAACATGGTAGCCATGAGGATCCACCCCGAGATGATTCCCGGTATCAGAAGAGGGATGACAATGCGGCGCACTGTCCTGAACCGGCCGGCGCCGCAAACCCAGGCCGACTCCTCCAGGTGGCTGTGTATCTGGACAAAGGCGCTGGAGATAGGCCTTATCCCGTAGGGTAGGTAGGTGGCAATGTACCCGATGAGAAGGGCCCATATGGTCGCGTAAAGGGGAGTGCGTACGAAGAACCACATGAACCCGACCCCGATGACGATACCCGGGAAGGAAAAAGACAGGAAGCTGAGGGACTCCAGGATGCCTGAGGCCACGGTACGCACCTTCACGATGACGTAGGATACGAAGATAGAGAGGATGACTCCCAGGGTCGCTCCCACAACGCCGAGGGTCAGGCTGTTCTTGAGGGCCAGTATGGATATGGGGTCTTTGATCACATCGATCCAATTCTTCCAGCTCATCCTCGCGAAGGCCTTCGCGCTCGGGGCCATGACATATGGGAGCATGGATGTGTAGAAGAGGACCAGCACCGGCAGGACGATGAGAACGAATGAGAGCAGTCCGACAATGGTGAACATCGGGTACTTGTACCCTTTGAGGTCAATGAGGGCTGGCTTGAACCCGCGGCTCGAGATGGTGACGTACTTGCTGCTCTCCGAGGTGAGGTACCGGTACAGGTAGATCAGGACGATGGAAGCGGCCATGGCGCTCATGCCGATGGCGGCGGCCTTGCCGTAGTCGGCGGCAAAACCGGTGGAGATGGTCCGGTAGATGTAGGTGGCCAGAACGTATTTCCTGCCCGGCATCCCGATGATGGAGGGAACCGCGAAGGAAGCCAGGCTTCTGACGATGACGAGGATCACCGACGCCAGTATGGCCGGCCTCAGCACCGGGAGGGTCACCCGGGTAAGGGTGCGCAGGGTCGAGGCCCCGCACACCTTGGAGGACTCCTCCAGAGAGACATCAAAGGCACTCATGGCCGGCGCGATGATGAGGTACGCTATGGGCAGATCCAGAAGGCCCTCCACAAGGATCATCCCGTGCAGGGTGTAGATGTTGAAAAGGGAGCTTTTCAGGCCGAAAATATCCATGATCAGCCTGTTGAGGATCCCGTTGCTGGGGTTTAAAAGGAGCACCCAGCTCACCGCAAAGAGAATGTGGGGGATCATCATGGGGATGATGGAGATGATGCCGAAGAGGAACTTGAACGGGATATTGGTCCGCGTGTTTATGTAGGCCAGGAACAGGGCGAAAATGGTTGCCACGACCGCTGAGCCGAGAGTGAAGATCAGGGTATTGATCAGGATGCCGGCAAGGGCCGGATCGGTGTAGGCCTCCACATACTTTTGGACCGTGAAGACGCCGAAACTTCCAAACCCTTCCGAAAAGCTTCCCAGGACCAGCATGAGGACCGGGCAGACCGTCAGGAAACCAACGATGAGGATGAGAGACGGTGTGAGGGGCACTCTCCTGGTCATGGCGGCCCTCAGGCGGGAAGCAGGAAACAGTAATCCGGGTCGAGGGAAACGAAAACCTCGTCCCCTTTCCCGATATCCACCGCGGGTGGGATAACGGTCGTGAGCAGGGTTTCTCCGATGCGGATCTCCCCTTCGTAGGCCTCACCAACGAAAAGGAGGGTCTCCACCTCGCCTTTGAACACGTTCTTCCCCCCCGCCTCACCGCTGGAAGCGAGTCTCATGAACTCGGGTCGAACGCACACCATGGCCTCCCGACCGGTTTTCAGGTCCTGGCCGTTCAGGCCCTCAATGGATCCGATTCCGGTCCTGATGACAGCGTGGGACCCTTCCAGTCCCTGAACCGTGCCCGGGATGAGGTTGGCCCGGCCGATAAAATCCGCGACGAATGGATGATCCGAGTGGAAATAGATCTTTTTGGGATTCCCCTCCTCCACGATGCTGCCGGACCGCATGACCGCAATGTGGTCGGAAAGGGCCAGTGCCTCGATCCTGTCGTGAGTCACGTAGACAGCGGTGATCTTGAGTTCCGTCAGGAAACTTCGCAGCTCTTTGCGCGTCTCCTCCCTGAGTTTGGCGTCCAGGTTGCTCAGAGGTTCGTCGAAGAGGATGACCTTGGGCTCGGCGACCAGCGCCCGCGCCAGGGCGACACGCTGTTGCTGCCCGCCGCTCAGCTTGGTAGCGGGACGTTTCTCGAACCCTGACAGCTGGACAAAATCGAGCACCCTGGCCACACTTTTCCTGATCTCGTCCTTCGTCGCGTTCCGGTTCTGCAGGGGGAAGGCCACGTTGTCGAACACGTTCATGTGCGGCCAGATGGCGTAGGTCTGGAAGACCATGCCCAGGCCCCGCTTTTCCGGCGGCACAAATATATCCTTTTCCTTCGACCAGACCACATCGCCCCCGATGATGACCTCACCAGCGTCTGGGGACTCCAGCCCGACGATGCACCGGAGCAGTGTTGTTTTCCCACAACCGCTCGGACCCAAAAGGGTGAAGATCTGGTTGGCGGGGATGGTGAGATCCACATTATCCAGGGCCCTGATCCGTTTGCCCTCGGAATAGTAGTCCCTGGTCAAGCCTTTGATATGAATTTCCATGGGTCCTCAACTTGACACTCCCGAGGCTGAGCTGTTCAGCCCCGGGAGTGTGGTCTTTTTTAAATGGTTAGCGGAATTACTATTCGCCGAAAAAAATCTTTTGGAACTTTTTACCCCAGCTCTTGATCTCTTTGTTCGACAGCTGACGGATGGGCAGGACCTTGACCTTGTCCATACCCTCGATGGGCGATTTTACGCCCGGGGTCAGCACGTATTCACCGACCTTGTCGGCAAGCAGCTGCATGGCGTCTTTGGAAAGCCAGTAGTCCATGAACACCCTCGCGGCATCCGGGTGGGGGGCCTTGGCGGCGATAGCTATTCCGCGCGGAGTGCCGAGGAGCGTGTCCACTCTCACCCAATCCAGGGGCGCCGGGGCGTGGGTGATGATATACTTGGGCATGGATATGGCCAGGAGCTTTTCACCACTTTCCACGGGACCCGGGGAAGGCCCGAAGGACTTGACAAACATGGGCTTATTGGCCGCAAGCCCCTTGACGAACTTCATCCACTCGTCTTCGGAGGCGAAGATGTTCGATTCCTTCATCCCCACCAGCCACGATATGGTAGTGGCGTGGGAAGACGGATCGGGCATGACGATCTTGTCGAACCACTTCTTGTCGATCAGGTCCATGTAGCTTTTGGGAACGTCGGCGGGTTTGACCAATTCCTTGTTGTAGATCGGGGCGACGTACTCGATACCGAACTGCATGATCGTGTCGTCCCTGGTCGCCCAGTCGGGATAGCCCGCGGCCGACGGCGACCTGTAGGGGGTGAACACTCCCATATCCTTGAGGGTCTGCATTATAGGCATGGGGGCCTGGAGCACGTCGGCTGTGAGTTTGCCTGCCTCAAATTCCGTGGCCACGGTGGCCAGGTACTTGGAGGTCGAGATACGGGTGTACACACCGTCCACTCCCGTAGCTGCGTTAAAAGCATCCATTATGGGCTCTACCGCTGTGATATTGGCGTAAAAGCTCGCTTTTCCCTCCGCCTTGGCCTTGGCGAGGTCGGCGGCGAAGGACGGTACAGCAAAAAGAACAACCATCAACAGAACTACGAGTTTTTTCATGATCATCTCCTCTCCATCTGAGACTACGGGATATCCCCCTTCAACAACTTTCGACTTCTCTCATCTTCTCAGTATAGCATGTGATGACGCAATGTTTCCACCGCCGCAATGGTGAAAAGACTTGTAGGTACTTCGGAGGCTGCCAAAATTATGGGTATAAGCAGGGTGGTCGTTTTTAAGGAACACTTAAGTTCATCCGGCTAATGTGTACCTTTATTATTTTGCTGTCATTGCGAGGAACATCGAGGGAAACGAGAATGACGCGGCAATCCCGGGCGGAGCTGAAAAGGTCATTGCGGCGCCCTCCGGCCGCTATGGGATCGCTTCCGCCGTCGCCCTACGGGCTATGGCGGACAGGTCGCATGGGTTACAGCTTCCACCGTCGCTCTTCAAGCTATGGCGGGACAGGCGCGATGATAGATGGCGAAATACGGTTCGCGATGACAAATGGTGGGGTATGGTCATCCTTCAGGTACTCATTTTCAGGATGATCCATAAACATTGATGACTTCGCAAAAAGTCATCAAGGCGCTCATCAGGGGCGCCCAAAACTATGTAAAATACGCCTCATGGGATGTCCTGTCGTCCAGCCTGGAGTGGGGACGCCGCTCCTCGCTGGATCGTCTCCAGAAACCTCGACCGGAGCAGATCACTCATGAGAGCCGCCTTGACGGGCGGCAGTTTCAGGATGCCCCCTACGAATCCCCGCATGAAGGCGTGGGTCATGTTTTCCGGCTCGGGGAACAGCTGGTTCTGGAGGGTCCCCCTCTCCAGGGACGCGAGAATGATCCGCTGGAAGATGTTCTCCGGATGCAGGACTCGCTGGGTCCGTTTTACGAGCTTCATGGAGCCGGGTTTGCATTTAAGCGCGCACACTCCGCATCCGAGACAGATGGACTCATCCACCATCGGATCCTTCTTCCTGCCCGAGTCGGGGCCGTTGTTCCCCACCATCTCGATGGCATCGATGGTGCAGGCTATTGCGCAGGCGCCGCAACCGTTGCAGGTGTTCTCATCCCATCGGGCGATAAAGTTGGACGTCACAACGGTGTTGGGGTAGCCGTGCTTGCTGATCCCCTTAAGAGCCTGGCAGCAGCACCCGCAGCAGTGGCACATGAACTCACAACCGTCCATTACGTTGTCGGCGTTGATGACCAGTGCCCTCTCCCTGGACTCGGCCAGGTTTTCCAGCATCTCGGTCCTGGAGATCTCCCTGGCGAGATTGTGCCTTATCATGTAATCGGCCGATCTCCCAAGGGTGGAGCACTTGCCAATGGGGACATCACATTCCTTCTCTCCGTTATGGTGATTTTTGTGGCGGCAGGAACACAGTCCCACGGCGAATCTGTTCGATTCCCCGATGATGGCCGCGGCCTTCTCGTAATCCAGAACCTCGACGTGCTCTAAATCTATTATGGTGTCCTCCCAGGGCATCGTCCGCATCACCGAGATCTTCTCTCCCTTTGCGAAATTGGCCGCCCAGAAGATGTCATCCTTTTCCATGTATTCACTGAAAAGTCTGGACATCTTGACTATGTCGAGGTCCTCCCCTGTCCTCATCATGGTGAACTCGAAGATCCCGATGATCATGGGCGAGGGCATATAGTACCCCCCTCCCCTGATGTAGACATCGATGACCAGACCTTTTTCGGCCAATCCATCAAGGATGTTCCGCAGCCTGGTTTTGTCGTATCCCGTGACCTGGGCGATTTTCTTTAATCGAGACAGCCGGTACGGCATGCGGACGACAACGTCGGCCTCCTCCGGGGAGTAAAGCTCCTTGAGGATTTCGCGGAGGGTCTTGTTCCACGGCGTCCTCACCGAGAGGTTGTCGATCTTCCTGCCCAGATCTCTGTAAATGTCTTTTCCGACCAGGTGCCCCATGTTTTTCTCCGGTTATTCGTTAATTACAGATTCCGCATTCAAAATTCCAGAACAAAAACAACCCCTTGATAGTGGACCTCTTAAATGGGACAGTCTGTTAAAGTATAACAGATGCGATTTTTTTTGGTTGTCGCGGTCGAGCTGCCATCGTCTCCGATGTTGAGAGGGCTGGAACCTGAGGATCTGAGGTGTGACCCCAGGTGGTGCGATACTAAACATAAGGAGTCGTATATGAAAAACGGTTCTGCAAGCAAGTTATCTCTAATAGGATCCGTGTCCTTGGGGACAGGTGTAATGATAGGCGCCGGAATATTTGTGCTTATGGGGCAGATCGCCGAACTGGTGGGAAATTTATTCCCCTTGGCCTTTCTGGCCGGTGCGGTTGTCGTCGGTTTTAGTGCCTACTCCTATGTTAAATTTTCCAACACTTACCCTTCATCGGGTGGTGTTGCCATGTTTACGCGCAAGGCCTATGGGCCCGGCACCATGGCCGGGACATTTGCACTGCTCATGTATGTCTCGATGGTCATCGCCGAGAGCCTCGTCGCGCGTACTTTTGGCGCCTATACGCTCCGACTGTTCGATGTGGAAAATACGACCTTTCTGGTATCCGTGCTGGGTGTGCTGCTGATCGCCGTAGCCTATATCGTCAATATCTCCGGCAATAAGATGATCGAGAGAACCGCCAACATAACCGCTGTTATCAAGATTGCCGGGATTGCCGTGCTGGCTTTGGCTGGACTTGCCGTCGCAGGCTTTCCGTCAGTGAAAAGCTGGGGAGCCGCCGGTCAAGGAGTTGCAACGGGTGGCGGTTTCAATTTTGTCGCCGCCCTCGCCCTTTCCATTCTGGCTTACAAAGGCTTTACTACCATCACCAATCAAGGCGGCGATATCATCGACCCGCACCGTAACCTGGGGCGTTCCATCATCCTGTCGGTCCTCGTCTGTACCGTTATATATACCTTGCTGGCTTTGTCTGTAGCCGGCAGCTTAAGTGTCGAGGAAATCATCACGGCAAAAAACTATGCGCTTGCCGCGGCAGCCAAGCCCGTATTTGGGGAATTGGGCCTCTTGCTCACTGTGCTGCTGGCTATCGTTGCGACCGTTTCGGGTTTGATTGCCAGTGTTTTTTCAGCCTCAAGAATGCTGGCCATGCTCAGCGACATGAAACAACTGCCGAGATTATACCGGGGCTTTAAAAACCCGGGCCTGGTTTTCACAGTCGCGCTGGCTATTGCCCTGACAGTGTTCTTCGATCTGACACGCATCGCCTCGATCGGCGCCATTTTCTATCTGATCATGGATATTGCCGTTCATTGGGGTCTTTTTCGCTATCTTCTCGAGGATACGAAGGCAAATCCTGTTATACCTATAATCGCCATCGTGATGGATGTCGTCATTCTAGGTGCGTTTTTGCTGTTGAAATTTGAAAGTGATCCGCTGGTTATTATCGTTTCCCTGATAGGTTTCGTGGTCATCCTGGTCGCACAACGCCTTTTCATGATAACCCATACCGACAACAGTGGAATAATGCACATGGAAATGGAAATGGATGGTGATACGGAAAGACCTGCAAGCATGGACAAGGACAACATGAATATGGGCTAAATATGATGAAACCGCCCTCCGGTCAGGGCGGTTTTGTGATTTAAGAATGATGACTTCGTAAAAAGTCATCAATGCGCTTACTGAAGGGCGCGCAAATCAATGACTTGCAGCGCAAGTGGATATAAGCAACTTATGGTGTGTTGTCAGAATGCTATTTTAGGGATAGATGGTCATAAGGACCATAAAGTATTGTTTTTCTTCAAAATGGTCCTTGACTTTTAGGTCTCTCTCCCTATAGGCTTGCTTTGCAAGCCTATAGGGAGAGAGACCTAAGTATTAAGCTTGACAGCACTACCCTTACCCGTTATGCTTGCTTATGCAAGCATAACGGGTAAGGGTAGTGCTCCAACCATAACTTTTCGCCGAGAACATGTCCTTGAAACACACTTCTAAAATAGAACCTCTCCCCTCCAGGTGGGATGACTTCTTAAAAGCCCTCTTAAACCGACTGGCAACCCCATCCCCCCCATCTCTTCCTTCCGTTCGCTGCCTGTCTGCATATACACTCTCGCGGATGTTCACTGAAATTCAAAAGGAACAGGCCTTACCTACAACATTTCCTAGCGGTGTCAAGATTCTTAATCACCTGAAAGCAATGGGCTTAGCATCGCGCGTGCCAATTGAAGGTATAAGTAAAAGAGTCCCTTCAAAAGATTTTTATCTTATTGGTATCCATGCTTCACATGATGTGGACGCTGACCCGCTGGAGCTATTGCAGGCCTATAAACAAGAAGGTGTCATTTGTTATTTCAGCGCACTTTTCTACTTCAACTTGACCACTCAAATTCCAACACATCATCACATTGCAACGATCCTCAAACAAAAAAGACGACCTCGATCTGAAATGACAACGGTAACTTTTGAACAACCTTCAAGCGATAACTCCGGGAAACGTGAAAAATTAGGCACCAGAGCGTTTTCGTATCAAGATGTGCCGATCTACTTAACCAAGAGGCAAGAGAATACCATTCCAGGAATTAAACTGAGAGTATTTAACCCACGCACTCAAATTAGAATGACAACAATTGAGCAAACTCTTTTAGACACTTTTCAGTATCCTTATAAATGTGGGGGTCCTGAAGTTATATTTGAGTCATGGAATGCCCATATTAACAAAATAAATGAATCTCTTATTTTGGAATATTTGAAGAAGATAGACATACTTTCTCTTACACGACGGGTCGGTGCAATGTTCGATGTTATGGCGTACAAACCGGACCCGGATCTTGCCCGCTTTCTCGAGGGCACAAGAAGAGAGACTCTGAATATCACGGGCATTGCCGATATCCCCCTCTTTAGAGGCACTCATTATTTACGGATAAATCAAAACTGGAGAATCTTGATACCCTGATGCAGACTCATGGATAGAGAGCAACGAAGCAATTGGATATTTGAAGTTCTCTCCCATATTTTAAAGGCGCTTGGAGGAAATTCCCGCATTAGAGAAAGTCTGATTTTCAAGGGCGCCATGGTGCTCAATCAACACCTGGGAACACCTAGAATGTCCCTCGATATTGACAGCAATCTTGATGCCGAATTTACACGTCAACACCCAGACAAAATAGTTCAGAAGACCTTTCTCGAAGAAAGCATATCGGAAGCATTGACCAGATATTTTGAGGATCAGGACCCGGTAAGATTTAAGGTAAGTCACATACGCGTTGAACCTAATCCTATTAAAGGTCATCCATTGGGATGGGATGCTTTTCTGATAAGAATATCCTTAATTGATTACGAGAAGTTGGGTGTAAGAGACCTACCTGGTCTTAGAGTTGACGTTGCTGCTCCAGAAACCTTGTCAGACGATTCGGTAGTCGTCCTTCCGTTGGGTGATGTCACTGTAAAAGCTTATTCCCTGGAGCGTATTGCAGGAGAGAAAGCGCGCGCGTTTTTGAGTTCTTTACCTGCATATAGAGAAAAGCTTGATAAGCGGCCTAAAGCCATCCGGGTTAAAGATTTGTATGACTTGACACGAATTATCCAAGCCAGGCCAATCAACGATAAGATATTCTGGAAAAAGGCCGGGGAGGAATTTTTTCTGGCAAGTGAATCAAGGTATGTTGATTGTGAAGGGCTTAAAACTTTCAGGGAAAATTGGGAGGTTACAAGCAGGTTGTTTTCTGAAGACCCGATCATACCCACCGACATCAGTATCGCAGATGTTGAAAACACTTTAGTAGCGATTACTGATTACTGGGAGAGCATAAACCTTTTACCTTTCAGTTTTCCTTTGCCGGGATAGTCTAACTCAGCAATTACCGTAGCCCCGATCATTGAGGATGGAATAAAATCTTCATCGTTTTACTTAAGTAAAACGGTTCATCCGGTTAATGCGTCCCTTTATTATTTTGCTGTCATTGCGCTTGTCCCCCATAGCTTCAGCGAAGGGGGAAGACCCGGGTGAAACCGTAGGCGTGGCAATCTCATGCGACTTGTCACGGCGAAGTTCGAAGAACGAAGACGGAAACTGAAAAGGTCATTGCGGCGCCTTCCGGCTGCTATGGGGTCGCTTCCGCCGTCGCCCTACGGGCTATGGCGGACAGGTCGCATGAGTTACAGCTTCCACCGTCGCTCTTCAAGCTATGGCGGGACAGGCACGATGACAAATGGCGGGGTATGGTCCTCATCCAGGTACTTATTTCCAGGATGAACCAAAACCTGAGGATGTGAGGTGCGACCCCAGGAGGGAGGCTTCCCGTTTGCGGGAGAAACGAAGTAGACAGTGACCCGTTTAAACGATATAATCGGGTCAGATAGTAGCCCATTAAAGCAAATTATTTGGGGCAATCTATGACCCGAAAAGAGGGTTTAAATGGTTCAATACATATGGCAAACAAAGACTTGGCCCAATTTCAGATGGAATAGCGACGCACTTCTTCGTCCGCTTGGCAAGTCGCGTCAATTCCAGGGACGGCTCCTGGGAGAAGTCGAATATATCGGTCTTGAGATGAAAGCGGAAGTGTTGACTGAGGAAGCATTTGCAACTGCCGCGATCGAGGGAGAAAAGCTGGATAGAGATTCTGTTCGATCTTCAGTTGCACGACGACTTGGATTGCCGACAGCCGGACTTCCGCCGGCGGAAAGGCAGGTAGATGGATTAGTCGAGATGCTTATGGATGCAACTGTCAACCATGGAAAAAAGCTGACGCCCCAAAGGCTCAAAGGATGGCACGCTGCTCTTTTTCCAACGGGCTATTCCGGTATGAACAGGATCACGGTAGCCGATTGGCGTAAGGGATCAGAGCCAATGCAGGTGGTGTCCGGCCCTTTGGGGAAAGAACGTGTCCACTACGAAGCGCCTCCGGCAAGTGTCCTCAAAGGCGAGATCGGCCGATTCCTCAAGTGGTGGCATTCTTCGTCAGACGAATCCGATGGCCTGGTGCGCGCTGCGGCGGCACATTTTTGGTTTGTGTCTATTCACCCATTTGAGGATGGCAATGGACGTATTGCACGAGCTATCACTGACATGGCTTTAGCTCAAGATGAACAGAAGGACTTTCGTATGTATAGCATGTCGGCCCAAATTAACGCTGACCGCGATGAATATTACGATATACTTGAAAAAACTCAGAAGGGTGACGGAGAAATTACGAACTGGCTTTTATGGTTCCTGATGTGTTTCAACAGGGCAATTCAACGATCTGAAGCTGAAATAAAGGATGCACTGCAAAAAGTAAAATTCTGGCAGCAATGGGTTGAGGTCGTATTTAACGAACGGCAGAAAAAAGTTATCAATCGTTTATTGGAATCGGAGCCGCATGGTTTTGAAGGAGGATTGACCAACAGAAAATATAAAGGGATCACCAGGGTCAGTCGAGAGAGCGCTAAACGAGATATTTCAGATCTGGTCAAAAAGGGAGTCCTGATCAAAAATCCCGGCGGCGGCAGGAACGTCAGTTACAGTCTGTCATGGCCCAGGGATGAATAGTATCTAAAATGGAGCCAACTTGGGTTAGGTAAACCTAGAAGTGTGAAAGGTGAAACCAGAGGATGTGAGGTGCGGCCCCACACACCCTCTGGAAATGGGAGAAGCCGGTGTCTGACAATCATCTTCCCATACACATGTCTGTAAGGGCTTTTCCGGCCTACTGGGTACCGAGGCCCATGCCCGACGATATTAAAGGAAGCCGGGAGGCCGAGAAATTTGCGGGGCCGCCCGCGAGGGCGTCAAGGTCTGTCTGTCCATACCCGGGGAGCAGGACGTGTGGTTCGATGAAAAGGGCATGGTGGTATTTCGTTCGGCAACGGGCAGGGCTGAGCCGGAGCAGGAGTGATCGGATGGGCGGAGAGTTTCTTCAGAGAATTCCCCGATTCTACCCTGTCGCTAATCAGGCTGACCCTTTTTGAGGGGCCACTGCTGAAGGTGGTTGTTGCTGAACTGGGTTAAGATGGGGCTTGGTGTAACAAAGTAATTGGTCTCCTTTTCAAATATGGAAGACCGGGCAAAAGCTTTGCCAAAAG
>JAADHJ010000014.1 GCA_013151915.1 Deltaproteobacteria bacterium | reverse complement strand
GCCGGGGTCAGCGAGGCCACCGTGGTCAGGTTTGTGGATCGGCTCGGGTATAAGGGGTATCCGGATTTCATTCAGGATCTCCGTGAATTGGTGGATACCCAGTTGACGCTGATTGACCGGGTGGCCCTGACCAGGGTGAACGGGGCGGCCGCGGAAAGGATGTTCCGGGTGGTCGAGGAAGAAATCGCGAACCTCAAGGAGTTTTACGAGAACGCTGATTTCGAAACCATCAGCAGTGCGGCCCGTCTCCTCGTTGAAAGCCGTCGGATCTACGTCATTGGCTCGCGGCTGAGCTACACCTTCGCCTATTATCTTGGCTGGTCCCTGACAAAAATCAGGGGACATGTCCATATTCTGCGGGGGAGCGATTCCACGTCCATTGATTGGCTGACCATTGCCCCCAGGGACACCCTCGTTGTCATCTTTGCCACTTCCCGGTACCCCAACGAACTGATCCGGCTGGCCCGGCTGGTCCGGCGTCTGGACCAGAAGCTCCTTGTGGTCTCCGACAGTGCAACCTGTCCGGTCAACCAGTTCGCAGACCTGCATATCGTGGTCCGTTGCCTTCATTTTCCTGTTATAGGAAGTCCCAGCCTGATGGCCTGCCTTATTAACTGTCTCACTGCAGAAATGATTGCCCGTGAAGGAGATGGGGTAAAGCCCCACCAGGAAAAGCTGGAGCAGACGTACCGGGAGAATGATGTCCTCTTCAACCTGGACGGTCTCGTCCCCGGATAATCTCTCACTGAAAAAGGAGTGAACAAATGCGCAAGATATTCGTTCCTGAAGCCAAAGACCGAACCGCCGATGCGGTGATCATCGGCGGGGGGATCGTTGGCACAGCTACGGCCTTCTGGCTGTCAAAGGCCGGCCTGGATACCATTCTTGTGGAGACAAGGGACGGGCTTTCCACGCTCACCACAGCGGCTTCAGCCGAATGCTTTCGGGCCCAGTTCACCGAGCCGGCGCTGGCACCTTTAGCCAGGGAGAGCATAGAATTTTTTGAACATTTTGCCGAAAATGTCGGCCTGCCGGGCTGGGATATCGGTCTGCATCAGCAGGGGTACCTTTTTATCACGGACGATGAGGCCATGATACCTGATCTTGAGGCTGCTGTAACACAGCATCACAAGCTGGGGGTCACCGACTCAGAGGTCCTGATCGGGGAACAGGTCCGCTCGCGATTTCCGTTTGTGTCTCCAAAAGTGGTCGGGGGCACATTCCGCCAGCGGGACGGATGGCTATCCTGCCATGAGGTAACCCAGGGGTTTGCAAAAGGGAGTTCTGCCAGGTTTTTTGTGAAGACCAAGGCAACAGATGTTCTCATGGATGAAAAAGGCGTCTGTGGAGTGGAAACTACCCGGGGCCACATTTCAACACGCGTTGTTGTCAATGCGGCAGGCCCCTTTGCCGGGGTGATCGGCCGTATGGTGGGTCTGGATTTACCCCTGGAACCGGTCAGACGGCAGAAGGTCTTCATAGCTTCCCCGGCCGTTCCCCCGGAGGCACCTTTTACTGTGGATCTCATCAACGGGTCCTACTGGCGGCCGGAATCAGGAGGTGCCTTGCTGGGCTGGGTGGACCCTGATGAACCGGTGACCGAACCCATGGAAAATCCCCTTGGCGACTGGGATTTCCCGGCCATTTGCCTGGACAAGGTCTGTCGGTTGACCCCTTTTTTCGAGCAAGTGGCAGAGAACCTCAAGAAGAAGGATATCAATGTCTCTGCGGGGCAATATGTGTACACGCCGGACAACCAACCCCTGATCGGACCCGTTGATGATGTCCCAGGCTTTTATCTCAACTGCGGCTACTGGATCGGGGTAATGGTTTCGCCCATGGCGGGAAAACGGACGGTCGATCTGATCACCGGAAACATGGACAACAAAGACAATCCCTTACGCCTAAGCCGGTACGAGGAAGGTATCGTTCAGGAGAGCAGCAGCTTTTTGAGCGGACACTAGTCGCCTATTCAACAACTCGGCGACTCAACCATTTGACGAAGTCTAGACTGACAGAAGCGAGGTAATTAATTATGTTTGATCGAATGCAGGCATTTACGAACGAAGAAATGACCCGGATTCACGATTCTGCAATGGAGATCCTGAGGGATGTAGGGGTAGCCTTTCACGAACCGGAAGCCCTTGAGATATTCAAAAATCACGGGGCAAAGGTCAAGGGTGATGTGGTTTTTCTCGAAGAAAAAATGGTGACAATGGCCCTTGAAAACGCTCCGTCACGCTTTCATCTGACCGGCCGCAATCCGGACCGTTCTGTCTGGATCGGAGAGAATGATTTTGTGCTCGTTCCCGGCTATGGGGCACCGTTCATCATCACCCCGGAAGGGGAACAGCGACTCGGAACCCTTGATGACTACAATAATTTTTGCAAGCTTGTGCAATCCTCCAAGTACCTGGATATGAATGGATTTCTTATGGCGGAGCCATCGGACGTGCCCACGGAAACTGCCTATCTTGACATGATGTTCTCGAGTCTCACGCTCTGTGACCGTCCTTTCATGGGGAGCCCTGTCACGCGGCAGGCTGCAGTGGATGCGGTTGAAATGGCAGCGATCGTGTTTGGAGGGAAGGAGGAGATCGCTGAACACCCGGTCATGCTGCCCATCATCAGTGTTATCGCCCCCCTCCAGTACTCGGAGGAAATGGCCGGCTCATTAATTGAATTCGCCCGTGCAGGCCAGCCCATCCTGGACGCCAGCCTGGTCATGGCCGGCTCTTCCGGGCCGGTGACCCTTGCCGGTGTGCTGGCGCTTCAGAACGCCGAGGTCCTGGCCGGGCTCACCCTGGCCCAATTGGTACGTCCGGGTATACCTTACATCTACGGCGCCACTTCCTGTCCCATCGATATGAAGACGGGGGCCCTTGCCATAGGCGCGGTGGAAAACGCGATGCTTGTTTCCGCGACGGCCCAGATGGCGAGGTTTTATAACCTGCCCTCCCGGAGCGGCGGGGCCCTGACCGATGCCCATTTCCCGGATATCCAGGCGGGCATGGAATCGGCCATGTCTCTCCTGACCGCCATCAGAAGCGGGATAAATTTTGTGCTCCACGCCTGCGGTATCCTGGGGTCCTTCGTGGAGATGAGTTTCGAAAAATTCCTGGCCGACGAGGAGCTTTGCGGCATGGTCAAAAAGATGCACAAACCCATTGACATGAGCGATGAGGCAATTGATTTGCCCATGATCAAGGATGTGGGGATCGGGGGTCAGTACCTGACCCAGCCGAAGACGTTTCAGCTATGCCGGACCGAGTTCTTCGTTCCCGACCTGATCAAGCGGCAGAGTTACGACTCCTGGAAAGGGGCAGGGAAAAAGCGGCTCGACCAGGAGGCTACAGAGGGCCTGGCACGACGGCTGGATGGTTACGAAAAACCCGATATGGATCCTGCGATCGAGCATGACCTGGCGAAATTCGTGGCAGGACGCAAAGGCTGAAAGGGGAGTGATATTGGAACTCAGAGCAATCCACGAAAGATGTTCCGGATGCAGGGCATGCGAATTGGCATGTGCTCTTGCCAATTTCAGGGAAATGAACCCTGCCAAATCCGCCCTGGATATTGAAGGCCGATTCCCGGCACCGGGGGACTACCGGATCCGTCTCTGCGATCAATGCGGGGAGTGTACGGAGGCATGTCCGGAAGATGCGATTTACCTTGAGGACGGGATTTACTCTATAGATCCTGATGATTGCACCGGCTGCGGGGTCTGTGTCGAGGCATGTCCCCACAGCGTTATGCACGAGCACCCGAGTTTGGACTCGCCATTTAAATGCACCCTTTGTGGGGCCTGCGTTGAAATCTGCCCCAGGGGGGCACTGGTCATGGAAGGAGGTGCCTGAGATGTTATTCGGATACGCCGGGACCATCCTTAGAGTCGACCTGGGTACCGGTCAGGTCACGAGGGAAGCCCTGCCGGTCGGTTTGGCCGAAGACTACATCGGCGGCCGGGGTTTTGTGGCGCGTTTGCTCTGGAACGAAATGCCCCGGGGAGCAGATCCTTTCGGGCC
>JAADHJ010000013.1 GCA_013151915.1 Deltaproteobacteria bacterium | reverse complement strand
CTTACCTATCGTTTCCAGTAACAAATATCGCATGAAGTGACAAAGGGCGGGGATTTCCCCGCCCTTTGTACATCTGTATGCCTTTGATTCGGTTTCGGGTTCCACGTTCCATGTTCCAAGAACCGCCTCAGCGTCACCACGTCTGATCTTTCTCTCTGGACTCTGGACCCTTCGACAGGCTCAGGGCAGGCTCTGGACTGAATTTCAATCTCTGGACTCTGGACTCTGGACTCTGGACTGCTTTATCCCATTCAGAAATTCCCTGACCTCCTGATACAGAGCTCCCGGACGGATGATGCGGGGTGGATAGGTTGTAACGTCGAGAACAGTGGACGATTTTTCCCCCGGCGTGACTCCCCCATCCACGACCAGGTCCGCCCCCTCAAGGATTTTCCGGTCGATCCCGCCCGCGGAACGTGGCGGGGCTTTTCCGGAGAGGTTGGCACTGGTGGCGGTGAGCGGGCCGCCATATTCCCGGGCGAGGTTCAGGGCCAGGGAGGGGCCGGGGACCCTGATTCCTATTGTCCCTGTCCCCGCTGTTATCTCCGGCGGCAGGCCTGGAATGGAGGGCAGAACGAGCGTCAGAGGTCCAGGCCAGAACCTTTCGGCCAATAATCCGGGATCAAGCCCGGCCTTCAGGCATCGTTCAAGGAAGAGAGGTGAGGTCAGACCCCGGACTATTTCCATGCTGCCGGCAATCAGCGGAACAGGTTTTCCCTTCCCGCGTCCCTTCAGGAGAACAAGGCGGCGCACCGCTTCGGCGTGAAGCGCGTCACAGGCGACACAGTAGAACGTTTCGGTGGGGATGACGGCGAGCCCTCCCCTCCGGAGAATATGGAACGCTTCCGGGAGGCTATTCCTCAAAGGTTTCGGCCATGTCGGAGCGTTTTTTGGCAAGTTTTTGTGAAAGGCCGTCATTAGACAGGGCCAGGATGGAAACAGCCAGGAGGGCGGCGTTCTGCGCCCCGGTTTTCCCCAGGGCCATGGTGGCCACGGGGATGCCGCAGGGCATCTGGACCGTGGACAGGAGAGAGTCCATCCCCTGCAGCGGTGAGGATGGAAGGGGCACACCGATGACCGGCCTGGTGGTATGGGAGGCAACCACCCCTGCCAGGTGGGCCGCTTTGCCGGCCCCGGCGATGAAAACCGAGCATCCTGTCCTGTCGGCCTCTTTTACCAGACGGCGGACCCGTTCCGGCGATCGGTGCGCCGAGGCGGTTTCAACCCTGTGGGCAACCCCGAACTCCGTCAGGATCAGGGCTGCCTCAGTCATCATTTCACGATCTGAATTGCTGCCCATCAATATGAGTACGTCGAACTTTTCCATGAACCGTTCTCCATTCTGAACTCTAGCCTCTGGACTCTGGACTCTGGACTAGCCTTTGGACCCTGGACTCTGGACTCTGGACTAGCCTTTGGACACTGGACTTATTTATCCAGGTACTTCATCGCTTTGGCCCCTATGTCCCGCCGATACTGGGCGCCTTCCCAGGTAATAACCTCGCAGGCGCGGTAGGCTCTCTCGATAGCGTGTCGGATGTCCATGCCCCTGGCGGTGACCCCAAGGACCCTGCCTCCGGAGGTGACTATTCGGCCGTCCTTCTCCGCCGTACCGGCGTGAAAAACCTTGACATCCTCCATGGCCTCCGCTTTTTCCAGGCCGCTTATGGACTTACCTTTCTCGTAGGATCCGGGATAGCCGCCCGAGGCCATGACAACACAGATGGAGGCGTCGTCGTGCCAGTCCAGCGTGACCGAATCAAGGCGCTCGTCGATAACGGCCTCCATGACGTCAACCAGATCACCGTCCATACGCATGAACAGGGGCTGGGCCTCGGGATCGCCGAAACGGGCGTTAAACTCCAGGACCTTGGCCATGCCGTTCTGGATCATAAGACCGGCGTAGAGCACACCCTTATAGGGCCTTCCTTCCGCTGCCATGGCCTGAACGGTGGGGATCATGATCTCCTCCATGATCCGGTCAAAGAGCCCGGGGGTCACCACGGGCGCCGGCGAGTAGGCTCCCATGCCGCCTGTGTTGGGCCCTTTATCCCCGTCGAAAATCGGTTTATGATCCTGGGATGTTGCCATGGGGAGAACGGTTTTTCCGTCCGAAAACGCCAGAAAGGATGCCTCCTCACCGGTGAGGAATTCCTCGATGACAATCCTGTCTCCGGCGTCACCGAACCTGCGTTCCTCCATAATGATCCGGACGGCCTCCTCGGCCTCCTCGATGGTCATACAGACGATGGCGCCCTTTCCGGCGGCCAGACCATCCGCCTTGACGACGATTGGAGCATCGACCTTCTTCAGGTAATCCAGTGCGGAATCCGCCTCGCCGAAGACCTCATAGGTTCCCGACGGGATGTTGTACTTTGCCAGGAGGTCCTTGGTAAAGACCTTGCTGCCCTCGATCTCGGCCGCCCCACGGCTGGCCCCGAAAATCCTCAACCCCTCACTTTCAAATGCGTCCACTATTCCCAGCGTGAGAGGAAGTTCCGGACCGACGCAGGTCAGGCCGATCCCCTCCTTCCCGGCAAATTCGATGAGGGAGGGGATGTCGTCGACGGCGATGGGGACCGTCGTCGCTTCCCTGGCGATCCCGGCATTGCCCGGAGCGCAGTACACCCCGGTCACCCGGGACGACTGGTTGAGTTTCCACACAAGGCTGTGTTCTCTTCCCCCACCGCCAACTACTAAAACCTTCATTCTCACCTCCCGGAATGTCTATTACATACAGACCGATACCACGATATCTCAAGGCGCTTACGCCCCCGCGCCCTTTTTTACCTCTGGACTCTGGACCCTTCGACAGGCTCAGGGCAGGCTCTGGACTCTGGACTACGGACTACGGTCCCCTTACTCCCACACGGTTCCCTCAGTGCCGGAAGTGCCGGATACCCGTGAATACCATGGCCAGGCCGCGTTCATCGGCGGCCTTGATGACCTCCTCATCCCTCACCGATCCGCCCGGTTGAATAATCGCCGTCACGCCCGCTTCTGCGGCCGCATCTATCCCGTCCCTGAAGGGGAAAAAAGCATCCGAAGCCAGAACGGACCCCTCGATGGGAAGGTTGGCCTTCATTACCCCGATCCTGGCCGAATCCACCCGGCTCATCTGGCCCGCCCCCGCCGCCACCAACTGCCCGTCGGTAGCGTACACGATAGCGTTGGATTTAACGTGCTTGGCGACAATCCACGCGAAACGCAGGGATGCCATCTCCTCGCCAGTGGGTTTTCTCCCGGTTACGACCTTAAGGTTGTTCTCGTCCATGGTGACAAGATCCCTGTTCTGGACCAGGAATCCTCCTCCGGCGCTGCGAATGAAGGGGATTGAGGCATCGAAAACAGGCCTGTCCAATCCCGGAAGCTCCAGGACCCGGAGGTTCTTTTTTGATTTGAGAACATCCAGGGCGTCCGCTGTAAATCCTGGCGCAATTACTACTTCTTTGAATCCGTCGATGACCTCCCTGGCGGTATCGACGTCAACCTCTCGATTGAACCCGACAATCCCTCCAAAGGCCGAAACGGGATCGGTCTTCATGGCGTTCAGATAGGCTTCCCTGATATTTTCCGCGACAGCGATGCCGCAGGGATTGGTATGCTTGATGATGGCGCACGCAGGTTTCTGGAATTCCATGACCAACTGGATGGTAGCATCCGTGTCTACAATGTTGTTGTAGGAAAGCTCCTTGCCCCAGAGCTGCCTGGCGTTGACCAGGAGCGGCTCACTGGAGGACGGTCCGGAATAGAACGCCGCCTGTTGATGGGGGTTTTCACCGTAGCGCAGGTCCTGGACCTTGGAACCGCCCAGGACAAGGGTATCCGGAAGCCCCGGGCTGTCCATGGTTTTCCCGTCCTCGTCCAACCCTGAAAGAAAGCGCGATACGGCGGAATCGTATAGACACGTGTGGGAAAAGGCCTCTCTTGCCAGGGCCATGCGTGTGGCGAAGGAGATCCCCACCTCTCCCGTGATCTCATCCAGTACAGCTTCGTAGTGCTCCGGATTGACCACCACCGCCACGGAGGGGAAGTTCTTGGCCGCTGCCCGGACCATGGCGGGTCCGCCGATGTCGATCATCTCCAGGGCTTCATCGAGGGTTGTTCCCGGTTTTTCGATGGTTCTGACGAAGGGGTAAAGGTTGACGGCAACGAGATCGAAGGCTCCGATGCCGTGCTCGGCCAGCTGGTCCATGTGTTTTGGAAGATCCTTCCTGGCCAGGATACCGCCATGGATCCTCGGGTTCAGGGTTTTGACACGGCCGTCCAGAATCTCCGGAAAATTCGTAACATCGCTCACAGGAATAACAGGGATGCCGGCATCCTTCAGGGTCCGTGCGGTTCCTCCGGAGGATACGATCTCGATACCCTGATCGGCCATGGAACGACAGAAGGGGACCACTCCTGTCTTGTCGTATACGCTGACCAGTGCTCTTTTTACCTGAAGGGGGGAAATGCTCATGGTGACCTGTCTCCTTGTTCTTTTTGGTATGTGTCCGGTGGAAGTTTGATGACTTCGTAAAAAGTCCATTTACGACCCTATGCAAGTCGGCCTTTTCGAAGGAGACAGTTTTACACGGGTAATGCGGAGGGGTCAAGTCA
>JAADHJ010000012.1 GCA_013151915.1 Deltaproteobacteria bacterium | reverse complement strand
GAATGTTTAATGTTGGCCGGGCCTTGAAGAATTTAACACATAGCGGAAATGAAGTTCCAGCCAATAAAATAATGATCTGTGGAAACCGGCTGTGTGAGTATGGTGTTTTTGCCGAACTGTAACCTCTATGTATCTTTGTCCACCGTAGCCTTGGCGAAGGTGGATGGTCTCTGGACTGTCTCTAAATAACCAGCCGGTTTCGGATGCCCCTGATGGCGAACATGAAGGCGAGGCAGAAAAACCCCGCCAGCCAGGCCATGTCCCCCAGCATATTCCACGAAATATTTCCCATGACCAACGCCCGGCTCACGGTTACACCGTGGGTCAGGGGAAGGAACCAGGCGAACGTCTGGGCCCAGACGGGCAGGTTCCCGAGGGGAAAGAAGATACCCGAGAAGAGAAACATCGGGGCGATGCCCAGAGTGAAGTAATAGGAGAAGAAATCGTAGGATGGGGACTTGGCTGTTACGGCCATGGACAATGCGGCGAAGAGCAGGCCGATAATGAAGGCAAGGGGAAGAGTCAGAATTGCCCACGGGCTCTGGATCAGGCCGAAAAGGGCCATGACTGTGAGCATTGCCGCGCCGGAGAAAAAACTCTTGGTGGCTCCCCAGAGGATTTCACCCAGCACTATCTCGTCCAGGGAAACCGGGGTGGCCAGGATGGCATCGTAGGTCAGTTGCCGGGTCATGCGGGTAAAAGCCCCGAAGGTGCATTCGAAGGTAGCCGCGTACATGGCGGCGGAACACACGAGGCCGGGCGCCAGGAAGGAGATATAGGGAATACCGTTGACGGTGCCCACCATCTTGCCGAGTCCCCATCCCATGGCAAGGAGGTAAAGAAGAGGTTCTCCCAGGTTGCCGATGAGGCTCGCCTTGTAGAAGGTGGTCCAGACGGTGAAATCCCGGTACCAGACGTAGACGGCCCGGAAGGTAAGATCGGGGAGCATGGACCCCGACCGCGGGGTCCTGGCCGGAGGGACGGGAACCACGGGGCCGCTCATTCCCTGAGTTCCCTTCCGGTCATGCGGAGAAATACGTCCTCCAAAGTGGCACGGCGCTGGAGAATGGTTCTCTCCGGTCCGAAGGTAAGCCGGCCCATGAGGGCGGCCGCGTCCGACGTGTAAAGGTAAAGCGTATCGGGGGAGCACTCCACATCGACCCCGGCAAGGCCCTTCCCCCCGATGGATCTGAGACACTCATCCTTGTCTTCCCCGTCCAGGAGCCTGATCTCAAGGACCTCCCTGCCGGCGTATTTTTCAATAAGTTCCTTCGGTGATCCCTCGATGTGTATCTTCCCGTGGTCGATGATCACCAGCCGGGAGCACAGACGCTCGGCCTCGTCCATGTTGTTGGTAGTCAGGATGAGGGTCACTCCCTGGCCCTGAAGGGCGCGCAGCTTCTGCCAGATCATGTGCCGGGCCTGGGGATCGAGGCCCGTCGTCGGTTCGTCGAGGATCAGAACCTCGGGGTTGTTGATGAGCCCCCTGGCTATGAGCAGCCGCCGCTGCATCCCGCCGGAAAGCTGTGTAATGGGACTTTGGGCATACTCCTCGAGTTGGAAAAATTCCAGCATCTTCAGCGCACGGTTTTTTGCCTCTTTTTTAGGAATGCCGTGGTAGCGGGAGTAGATCTGGAGGTTTTCCATTACCTTAAGGTCGGTGTCGAGGTTGTTCTCCTGGGGCACCACGCCGATACGCCCCTTGACCTCTCTGGCGTGGTCTCCCACCTCCATGCCCAGGACGGCCAGGGACCCTTCAGTAACCGGCAGGTGGTTGGTGATCATACGCATGATGGTGGTTTTTCCGGCGCCGTTCGGGCCGAGGAACCCGAAGCACTCCCCGGCCGCGACGGAAAAGGAGATCCGATCCACAGCGGTGAAGGACCCGAAACGCTTGGTCAGATCTGTGGCTTTAAGAACAATATCCATAGTTTTTGGTTCATCATGTAAATGAGTACCTGGAACCAAACGTTCAATGTTGATGACTTCGCAAAAAGTCATGGATGGACTTTTCACGACCCTATCAATGTCCAGAGTCGAAAGTCCAGAGTCCAGAGTAAAAGATCTTCGATACTTCCAAACACATCCCAACCCCCTGTCTCTGACATCAATGTAAACGGGATTGCTTCACGCGGGTGTCGGTTCGCAATGACTGTGCCTGTCACTGCGAGGCCGTTCCCTGTGCCGCGGCAGTCTCGCAGGCATCGCCACTCTTTCCGGGATTGCTTCACACGGCATCTGTTCGCAATGACTGCGTGGGGGTCAACTTCCGCGTTCGCCAAGGCTTCCGTCTACGTCTTTCAAACTACGCCGTGACAAACCGGCGGGACAAGTCGTAGAGGCTGGCCTGGAACCTGGATTCCTTCACCCAGCCCTTGATTGCTCCACTCTGGACCCTGGGCTCTGGACTCTGGACTCTGGACTTTCTCTTTCACGTTGAACTCTGGATACTGGACTCTGGACTTTCTTTTTCACCTTGAACTACGTCCCTTCAGGGACGTGCTTGACACACACTCCCCAAGGGACATCCCTCACACAGAGGCGCCCTCTTTCTGCACCTTTCCTTCCCGTGAATGACGATGAGGGCGTGGTACTCGTTATACATGGCCGTGTCAGGTTCCAGGGATTCGGTGAAAAGATTCTGGACCTCGTTGTATCCGCCCGAACCCTCCAGAAGGCCCAGCCGGTCCATGAGCCTCACGGTATAGGAGTCGACAACGAAGACCGGCCTGTTGAGCGCGTAAAGAAGGATGGAATCGGCCGTTTCGGGCCCGATCCCGTTAAGCCCGAGAAGCTCCCCGCGCAGCGCCTCCGTATCCACCCTCTCCATTCCGGCAATATCGCCGTCATATTTTTCCATAATATATCGACATAAAAGCCGGAGCCTGCGTTCTTTCTGCCGAAAATACCCGGAAGGCCTGATAGCGTCCTGAAGCGTCTCCTCGTCCAGATTGAGGACCCGTTCCGGTTCCAGGGGGGCGACTGCCTTCAGGGAGACAATAGCCCGCTCGACATTGTTCCAGGCTGTATTCTGGGTCAGGATGGCCCCCAGCATGACCTCGAAGGGGGTATCCGCCGGCCACCAGTTCCTGGGTCCGTAGGCATCGAGCAACGCCTGATAGACGTCCTTTGGGGTCGAAGCTTTCGTCACGTCCGGATGACCAGTGTATCCACCAGCTTGTCGTGCCAGGTCTGATTTCTCCGGTCGAAAGCCGCCCATATGAAACCCATGGAGAAGAAGAGAGATGAGAGGTAGTAGCCAAGGGCTCTTCCCAGCGCCCTGCCGTAGGATACGGGTGTGCCGTCGGTTCGGATAACCCGAACCCCGAAGAGCTTTTTCCCCAGTGTCTGGCCGGACTCACCGATGAGGACGGTAAAATAGATGAGGGCCAGAACCGAGGAGACTCCGAAAAACAGGTTGATCCTCATCATGCGGAAAGAACTTCCGGCCCCGGCGTGGTAGGACATGCTGATGAGATCGCTCAGGATGCCGAGGATGAGGTAGTCGGTGAACAGTGCGAAAAAACGCCTGAAAAAGCCCGCCAGCCGGACAGAGGGTGTAGTAACTATGGGGTCGATCTGTATCTCGGGAATAGTCGGCCGATCGCCTGCACGGCTCATGGGTGCCTGACATATTGGGCAATTCGGGGTTCCGTAATCCATGGCGCCGCAGTTGGAGCAGAAGTTTGTTCTCGACATATGGTTCGTTCTCCTTTTTTAATTCATTCTGAAGATGAATACCTGCACCTTGGCCGGGTTGGACCTGAACTACTTATCTCACTACCACCCGTTCGTCACAAAAACCAATGTGACACCGGGTACTTGGAAGCTAATTTCAATATTTTATCTCACGCTCGTTCGTTACACAAAAAAACGTAAAACCCTTATTCCGAACCCTGTGAAGCAGCCTTCCAGGGGCTGCACTATGTTAAATTATCTTTTGACCCTGTCTCCCATATCTCCCCACAGGTACTGAATAATTGCCGCGCCGGCGGTCACGGCTGTCTCGGTTCTAAGAACCCGGGCGCCCATTCCGGCGAGGATGAAGCCCTTTTCTTCCATCATGCGCGCCTCATCGGCGGTAAATCCACCCACCGGTCCTACGACCATCAGGCAGGATCGGGGATGAAGCCCGCTTTCCACCGTCTCTGCAATGTTGGGCGCCTCCCTCGATTCCCAGAAGGCGACAGCCAGATCATACCCGTCGGGGTTTAATGCCTCCAAAGGGATCGGTTCCCGCAGCAGGGGGAATCGAGCTCTCTCGCATTGTTTACAGGTCGAGGCGATAATTCTCGTCAATCTGTCCTTTCGATTCCATGGAGTACGGAGGGCCTTGTCTTCCACTCTCTCGGTGATCAGGGGTATGAACGTCGAGGCCCCCAGTTCAGTGCCTTTCTCAATGGCCCACTCGAACCGTTCGCCCCTGACGATGCCCATTGCGACAGCAAGGTCCAAAGACGGCTCCGGTTCAACCTCCCGGGCCGTGATTTCCAGAACCCCCACCGTCTGGGAGACGGACTGGAAAACCGCATGGTAGATTCCCCCAAGGCCGTCGTATAGCCGGACCCGGTCACCCTTGCTGAGGCGAAGAGCGAGGCGTGCGTGTCGCAGGTCCTCACCCTTCAGAACGGCGGTATTCCCGGTAACACTTTTGGGTTCGATGTAAAATGATCCGGAGGACATGACGGTTCGTTAACCTTGTGGGAGACCCGTAAACAGGCCCGCGACCCAGATATCCTCGGAGAGAATATCATCGCAGTTCAGACCGGCCGCGAAAAAAGCGTCTATTACCGTCTCTTTCTCGTCTTCCATCATGCCCGATGCGATGAGAATTCCTCCCGGAGCCAACACTTTGCAAAGAGGGTCTGCCAGGCCGGTCAGGAGCGATGAGTACAGGTTGGCGGTGATCATGTCATAGGCGCCGGATGCCTTTTCGATGCTGCCCTCAACAACCGTGACCGACTTTTCTACCCCGTTGGCTTTGGTATTTTCCCGGGCCACCCGGACGGATACGGGATCAACGTCCACGGCAAGGACCTCACCAATCCCGAGAAATGCCGCGGCGATGGCCAGGATGCCCGTTCCGGTACCCACATCCAACAGCCTTGACGGAGGTGAAGACCCGATGTGGCGGTCCATGAGCGTAAGGCACATGCGTGTGGTCGCGTGGCTTCCCGTGCCAAACGCCAACCCCGGATCCAGAACGATCTCTTTTCCGTTCTCGGGAGCACACCACGTCGGTCTCACGGCAATACGGTCCGAGATGGCCACCCTGGAGTGCTGGGATCGGAAGGTCTCCATCCAGTCTTCCTCCGGCTCCCGGGTGACCTCCATTGGAATCTCGTCCGGAAGGGCGCCCATTGCGGCCAGTTCGTCGAGATATTGCCGAAGAAGGGGAATAGCCTCCCCGCTGTTGTCTCCGGGCAGATAGGCCGTTATGCCGACGACGCCTCCGGCATCCTCCACGATGACCCCGCGGCCGGTCAATCCGGTCAGAAAATCGGAAACAGCGTCCCCGGAATCTTTTGGGACCACAATGACGATTTTCCTCCAGAATTCAGCGCCCATTTTAAAAACCCCGTAAAAAGTTTAGTGAAGCCGCAACGGAATGCAATACCTGTCGGAGTTTTTGCGAGTCCGACACCTTCAAACCTTAACATAGATTTCCCCATGTCAAAACAGGTTACTCTTCCTATTGTGTATTGCTTAAATGGGTTGGGTTTACTTGACAAGTTTCATGACGGAACGTAGTGTCACTTGTTTGGATATGAGAGGAAATGTCGGATTGCCAAGAGGTTCAATTCAAATTGAAGATTCGAAAAATTCCCACAAGTCGGCAAAAGAAAAGAAGGCGCTTAAGAACGATTCTGAAGGCACTGGCGGGCATGTTTCTGGCCGGCGTTCTGTTCATCGCGGCGGTTTTTTTCTATTTCAGCCTTAAGCTGCCCCGGCTCGAGAGTATTAACGATTACAAACCCGCATTGCCCACGATCATGTACGATCGCGACGGCAACGAGGCCCACCGTTTCTTTACGGAAAACCGGGAGCTTATCTCTATAGACCAGGTGCCCAGGGTGGTCATCAACGCCGTGCTCGCCATCGAGGATTCCAACTACTATCACCACAACGGCCTTGACTACGGGGGCATTTTCCGGGCCTTCATAAAAAACCTGCGGGCAGGACACGTGGTTCAGGGCGGAAGCACCATTACCCAGCAGGTGGCCAAATCCCTCCTCCTGACCAACGAAAAGAAGTACTCGCGAAAAATAAAGGAAGCGATTCTCGCCATGCGGATGAGCAAGCGCTTCACCAAGGATGAGATCCTGGAGATCTATCTGAACCAGAGTTATTTCGGTTCCGGCAGCTACGGTATCGAGATGGCGGCGCTCAATTATTTCGGAAAACATGTCTGGGAGCTGACCCTCCCTGAGACTGCCCTTCTTGCCGGTCTCCCAAAGGCGCCCAGCGCGTACGACCCGACCAGGAACCCTGAAAGGGCGATGGCCAGGCGAAACCAGGTCCTCAGCAGGATGAGGGAGGTAGGCGATATAACCGCCGCGGAAATGTCCGAAGCCCAGGCGGCCCCTCTCGGCCTTCACCCCAAACGTCCGGTCAAGGACGATCCCGCCGCCTACTTCAGTGAGGAGGTCAGGCGCTACATCTACGATAAGTACGGGGAGGATGCCCTCTACCGGGGTGGATTGAAGGTCTACACCACAATGGACAGCGCGCTTCAGGCCGACGCCCAGGCCGCTGTGCGAAAGGGCCTGAAAAACCTTGACAAACGACAGGGCTATCGGGGGCCGTTGGAATTTATCAGCGCTGAGGATTTTGGCGACGCCATCGAGAAGATCCGGGTTGAGAATGGACTCGGTGACGTTGCGTCGGGCACGGCGGGCGAGATTCCATGGGGACCGGATCACATGGCCAAAGCCCTGGTTGTGAGGGTCGACAAGGATGGGGCGCAGATCGATCTTGGGGGGGCCTTGGGATATATTCCTCTCAAACAGATGAAGTGGGCGAGAAAACCGGACCCCGAGGTTGAATACACCCGGGCTGTCCTGAAAAGGGCCGATGATGCCCTGAGCGTGGGATCCCTTATCCAGGTCCGCTACCTTGGAAAAAAGAACAATGAGAACGCGCCCCTGTTTGCTCTTGAGCAGGACCCGGCTGCCCAGGGAGCGCTTGTTTCCATGGACGCTCCCACCGGCCAGATCCTGGCCCTGGTAGGAGGGTATGATTTTTCAAAGAGTGAGTTCAACCGTGCGACACAGGCCCGGCGGCAGCCCGGATCCGCCTTCAAACCCATCGTATACAGTGCGGCAATGGACAATGGGTTTACCCCCTCCTCCATCATCATGGATTCACCCATCATCTACAACGACCCGTCGGTCGACCTGAAGTGGAAACCTTCCAATTACGAGGAAAAGTTCTACGGCCCGACGACGCTGCGCACCGGCATCATCAAGTCCCGGAATGTTGTCACAATCAAACTGGTCCAGAAGCTCGGTGTCCAGGTCGTGATACAGTATGCGAAGCGCTTTGGACTGGACAAGGACTTACCTGAAGATCTTTCCCTTGCCTTGGGGTCCCTTGGCGTCACCCCCGTTGAATTGACTTCCGCCTACACCGTTTTTGCCAACCTGGGGCTTCATTCCTCACCGTGGTTCGTGATGAAGGTGGTGGACCGGGACGGAAACGTCCTGGAACAGGGCGGACCCGAACTTGTCCGTTCCCTGTCCGAGGACACGTCCTATGTTATGCAGAATCTTCTGCGCGGGGTCGTCCAGTCAGGCACCGGCTGGCGGGCCAAGGCTATCAAACGCCCCACGGGAGGCAAGACAGGCACCACAAACGACATGATAGATGCCTGGTATATGGGCTTTACCCCACGCATAGTTACCGGGGTCTGGGTCGGATTCGATGAAGATGCTCCCCTTGGTGTAAACGAAACGGGGTCCAGGGCCGCGGCCCCCATTTGGGTGGACTTTATGCAAAAGGCTCTGGAAGGCCGGCCGGTTCTCCCGTTTCCGCCGCCGCCGCCCGGTATCGAGATGGTCAAGGTTGAACCCAAGTCAGGGCTCCTGGCCGGTCCGGGTGTGGAGAAGTTCATCTATGAGGGATTCAAGATCGGGACGGCTCCAAAGGAGTATGCAAAGGTCCGCAGAGCTAACGGGGCCGGGTCAAACGTCAAGACCTACACACCGGGATATATGCCTCCATCCGACCTTCCGGGCCTTCTGCCGCGGGATTTTTGATGTCCTCTCCCCTGCGCATTGCCCTGGTACTTTTTTTCTCCCTGATTCTCCTACTCGCCCCTTCCGCCCAGTCCGGCGCCGGGACTATCATGATCACGGGTAATGACACGATCCCCGGGACGGCCGCCTCCCTGAACCTTTCTGACGGCAGGTTGATCCTGGGCGACATCGTGAAGGTCTTCTCCCTGCGCACCAGCATGGACCTGCTCGGGGAGAGGCTGGACCTTGTGGGAGACGGAGGTTCCTGCCGTCTCCTGTTGGACTCGCCTCTCGTCCTTTCCAGGGGGCTTTTCGCCGTTCTCACCTCCCCTCTGGGTACTGCAGGGAGTGCCTTGTCGGTGCCTCTGGATTTTCTTACCAAGGTTCTCCCGGCCCTGATCGGGCGGGCCGTTTCCCTCGATGGGGAGGATTCGATGACCGTAGGATCCCCCGGAACCGGGTCCTTCGACGGAATCCCCGTGGAAGATCTGCCCCGGTACGCATCCTTTATCGAGCGTGATAAGTATCAACAACCCGTTGACATCAAGAAGGTCAACCATGGCCTGAGGGTCGTGGTCCTTGACCCCGGGCACGGCGGTCGGAGCAGTGGAGCCCATGGAAACGCGGGAACCGTGGAAAAGGCCCTCGTGCTTTCCGTTACCGAAAAGCTCAAGACCATGCTGGAGGATGATCTGGGGATAAAGGTGGTGCTTACCCGGACCGCCGACTACTTCGTGGGTCTGAAAGAGAGAACCGCCATCGCCAACAACAACCGTGCCGATCTGTTCGTGAGTGTTCACGCCAATGCCGCCTTCCGTGAGGGGGTGAACGGTTGCGAGACCTATTATCTGAGCTTTTCGGCCAGTGATCTGGAAGCATCCCAACTTGCCCAGGTTGAGAACAAGGCGCTCGGGATTAACGGCGACCTGAGGCAAGGGCCTATCCTTGAAGCAATCCTCTGGGATATGGCCCAGCTGGAGTTCCTCAACGAGAGCGGGCAGGTGGCATCCCGTGTTCAAAAGAGCATGGTCAAGACCCTGAACGTTCGGGATCGTGGGGTCAGACAGGCGCCCCTGGCCGTACTCGTGGGCGCCAGAATGCCGGCGATCCTGGTGGAGATCGGATTTATCACCAATCCCGCGGAGGAGATCAACCTTGATCGGGATCCATATCAGACAAGAATAGCGAGGGCCCTCTTTGACGCCATTGCCGACTACAATCGGGCCTTGATTCGCGGTGAGGTCAGGACGGAGAGCCCATGAGGAAAGGTCTCATCATATTCGGAGTTATCCTGGCCTTCGTTGCCGCCGGTATGGCCGGGATCGGCGTCTACCGTTCATGGAAGCACGACAGATCGGGGATCGCCGTCAGCCAAAGGCCCGGGAAGGCCGCGGAGGGGGAGGCGAAGGTAATCGATCTGTACTTCTCCGACGCCGACGACCGGCGCCTTGCCATCGAGCCCAGGGAAATCGGGGGTCGTTCCATCGAGGAAAAGGTCAGGCAGGCCATGGAAGCCCTGATAGCCGGACCTCAAAAGAAGAACCTTTCACCGACCATACCCAAAGGGACAAAAATCCGCGGGATCTATTACAAGGAGGCCACGGCTTTTGTGGATTTCACTTCCGCCATCTCGAATAATCATCCGGGTGGATCATGGACGGAGCTTCTCACCATCTATTCCATCGTCAACACCATCACCGAGAACTTCCCCGAGGTAAAAAAGGTCCAGATCCTCATCGAGGGGCGGGAACCCGAAACGCTCGCCGGCCACGTGGACATAAGCAGACCTCTCCCCGGGCGGGTTCAACTTCTGGCGGGGGAGTGGTAGGCTCCCCGGGAGATTGTTTTGCTTAAACTCGGTATCTTCGATTCCGGCATAGGGGGGCTGACCGTATACCGGGCCATCAGGGATGGTATCCACGGTGTGCCCATCCATTACCTCGGCGATACGGCGCGTGTTCCCTACGGGACAAAATCAGCCGAAACGGTGGTCCGCTACAGCCGGCAGATTGCCTCGCACCTGGTGGATTCCGGCGCCGACACAATAGTGGTCGCGTGCAACACGGCCACGGCCTACGCACTGGAACCTCTTCGCGATTTTCTCACCGTCCCTGTGTTCGGCGTTATCGAACCGGGGGCCAGGGCCGCGGTCCGGACAACCCGAAACGGGATTGTCGGGGTCATAGGCACCCGGGGAACCGTCCTGTCGGGCGCCTATCAGCAGGCTATTTCGGCCCTGGACAAATCCGTGAAGATCACTGCCGTCTCCTGCCCGCTTTTCGTTCCCCTTGTGGAGGAGGGCTGGCTCGATGAAGAGGTGACTTACCGGATCGCCGGGCGCTACCTTAAACCCCTTCTGGAAAAGGATGTGGACACACTCGTCCTCGGGTGTACCCATTACCCTCTTTTAAAGGAGGTAATCTCCAGGGTTATGGGGAAGGGGGTCACCCTTATCGATTCGGCTCGGGAAACCGCGCTGGACGTGAGCAGCCACACGGCGCAAAGTCCGCCGACTCCTGTGAAAAAGAATCAACCGGACCATTTTGAGGTGACCGACTCGCCTTCGCGCTTCACCGAAGTGGGGAAGATCTTTCTGGGAAGGGAGCTTCAGGATGTTTCCCTGGTTGCCCTCGAGCACTGAAACCGGCCGTAAGGCCATTTGAATCAAGGAGTATCAGGTGAGCAAACACAAGGATCTGACATTCAAGCTGGGAGAACTGATAAGGCCTGACGGGCGGAAACCGGATAAGATAAGGGAAATAAAACTGACCAGGCCGTACCAGAAGTACGCCGAGGGCAGTGTGCTCATAGAGATGGGCGACACCCGTGTGGTATGCAGCGCGTCCGTGGATACGCGCGTGCCGCCGTGGCTCAAGGGTACCGGGCGAGGATGGGTTACGGCGGAGTATGCCATGCTACCGCGTTCCACCCAGAACCGTCTCAGCCGGCAGACCATCAACAAGACCGCCGGCAGGACATTCGAGATCCAGAGGCTCATTGGAAGGGCCATGAGGGCGGTGGTGGACACGGCAGCCCTTGGAGAACGCACCATCTATCTCGACTGCGACGTCATACAGGCCGACGGTGGAACCCGGACCGCGGCCATCAACGGAGCGTTTATAGCGCTGGTCGACGCCATCCGTAAACTCAAGGAAGCTAAACGGATCAAAAGGATACCCATAGAGGATTACCTGGCAGCCGTCAGTGTGGGCATCGTGGATCAAAACACCCTGCTGGACCTGTGCTACACCGAGGATTCCCAGGCTGATGTGGACATGACCCTGGTCATGACCGCCTCCGGCCGTCTGGTGGAGGTGCAGGCCGGCGGCGAGGGGACCACCTTCTCCAAAGACGGCCTCAATGACCTCATCGCCGTCGGAGCCAGGGGAATCAAGAAAATCATAAAGTGGCAAAAGGAAATCCTTGGGGAACTCAGATAATCACCAGCGGATTAAAGCCTCTATCACAGCGTGACCGTTCGAAGGTCACAACACGGGGTTTTAAATGAGGGTTTCACAGGTTTTAAACTTCGTGCAACTTCGTTAACTTTGCGGCTCTTTGCGGCAGCACCTGAGAGTGGCGCCCTCCGCGACCCTCTGCGATAAAACCTGTGCTTCAGGGCTGTAACGCAGAGTTACGCAAAGGCGGCTCGCTGGTAGGCCGCATCACGCCAATGGCGTGACAGAGTTTCGCAAAAAAGTCAGGTGAGAGGAATATTTTTTGATTTAATCCTGCCAGCCATAACTTCAGCGACGGCTGGTGAAACTCCGTGCACCCCTGCCTGCCGTGAGCGAACGAAGCGCGCCGAACGGTGTTAAATTAGCTTTCCCACTATTGTGGCTTTAATATTGGTAGGCATTATGAAGTTGGTTATCGCGTCGCGAAACGAGGGCAAAATCGCCGAGATCAGGGCCATGCTGGCCGGGACCGGACTGGATATCCTCTCATTGGACGATTTCCCGGGCCGCCCGCCGGAGGTGGTCGAGGATGGGGACACATTCACGGCGAACGCCAGAAAAAAGGCCCTTGCCGTAGCCGCGTGGTCCGGGGTTTTTGCCCTCGCCGACGATTCCGGGCTCGTGGTGGACGCCCTGGACGGAAGACCCGGCGTGCAGTCGGCGAGGTTCGCTGGAGAGGATGGAAACACGGAGGCCAACAACGCCCTGCTCCTCGATATGATGAAGGGCGTGCCGGAGGGAAGCAGGACAGCCCACTTTCAGTGCGTCATGTCCCTGGCGGCCCCGGACGGGCGTACCTGGGAAACCGACGGCCGGGTGGACGGCGAGATCACGGGCGGCATGGCGGGCGCGGGCGGGTTCGGTTACGATCCGCTGTTTTTCTACCCACCCGCCGGGAAGACCTTCGCCGAGATGGACCCCGGGGAGAAGAACTCGGTCAGCCACCGTGCGGCGGCCCTCAGGAAGATGGCGAAACTTATCCCTTTCCTGCCCTAGGCAGCCCTTGCAAAAATAGAGTAATATTGTACATTACATCGGCTCGGGGCGTAGCGCAGCCTGGTAGCGCATCTGCTTTGGGAGCAGGAGGTCGGAGGTTCAAATCCTCTCGCCCCGACCATTTATGCGCCCGTAGCTCAGCTGGATAGAGCAACGGACTTCTAATCCGTAGGTCGCAGGTTCGAGTCCTGCCGGGCGTACCAATGCAATGAAAAGGTCCTTCCTCTTGGGATGGGCCTTTTTATTGCATTCGCCCTTCAGTATGAGAAACATGTTGCGAGGACAGCAATTAAACCGATGGTGGGTCTATATTGTTCCCAAGGGAGAAAACTTCTATGTGGGAATAACGACAGACCCACATAATCGGTTGAGACAACATGGTTGTCCCGCTTTCTTCTACCTCCAAGGCCCTCTTTCGCAAAAAGAGGCTGTTGCGTTGGAGAAAACCCTCAAAAGCCATAGTCACCTCAAGAAGCGGGACCTCATTTACGGGTCCTCGCAACAATAGTGAGCCTGCCCTGAGAAACGCCTATGGCGTTTTGAAGGGAGTCCTGCCGGGCGTACCATGACAAAAAAAGACCCTCCTGATTTTGGGAGGGTCTTTTTTTTGTCACTGCCTGTTGAGGGAACTCGAACCTCTGGCCGCAAGGCCAATAGTGCCTGTCACACTGTTGGCGGTTTACAATGACCAGCGAAGTCATTGCGAGGAGCATCGAGGGAGACGAGAGTGACGCGGCAATCCCGGCGGCCCCGTTACGGTTTGCCCTTTCCTTTTAACCCCCCACCTGTCAATTTCCATCCAAAAGCCCCCAACCCGGATCCAAAACCGACCATAAACAGGTACCAGGGAAAGTGGTGGGGGACGGTCTGCCTTATCACGGCCTGGCCCGGGATGAGGAACGATAAGATGATGATCACCCCGGCGGCGACCTCGAGGAGCATGAAACCGGTACCCATGTCCAGGGGTTTTCCCCGTTCGCTCCGGATGAGGATGGCGGAACCCGCCAGGATCATTCCAGTGGAGACGACCACGGGTGCCCACACCGGCCCCACCCAGGGGAGGGGCACCAGGAAGAGGATGTCCCAATCGGTCAGGCTCGTGGGCCAGTTCAAGATGGCCTTGAGGGACACGTAGTAGAAGATGTCCCAGACCCCGAACAGGAACATGAAGACGGCAAGCCTGCACTGGAAGCTGCGGTAGGAAAGTTCCGCCACCGCCCACATGAAGACAAGGGTCGTTATTTCTCTTATAATTTCCACCGTCTCGATGTCAGGTTCGATGATAACCGCGGGAAAAGAAAAGCCTGCCGGATAATAGATCTTGCGCAGGTAAACCACAATGGACGCTTCGATGTAACCGAAGGCGATCCCCCAGCAGACCAGCCAGAACAGCTTTCTTCTAAGCATCAACAACCTCCTTTTAGGTTCAGGATAGCGCATTTAAGAACCTCTTGTGTAGCGTGAGGGGCTACACCCCCTCCTCCTTCGCTTCCTTCGACGCGTTACGCTTACTCAGGACAGGCTAAGTTGCACAAAAGAACTGTTTTGAATAAACTCTGTGTAACCCTGCCTGCCGTGAGCGAGCGAAGCGCGCCGAACGGTGTTAAGTTGGCTTTTCACAAAATCCGGTCATCCTTCAGGTACTCATTTCCAGGATGAACCGAAAAGTTTTTGATTGCGCATTAGTCTTTCTTGAGAACAGATGATATGTCTGACGAGACCGGGAAAAAATGGATGGAAATGGAAACAAACTGAAGGAAAAGGAAACCGAGGAGTTGCCGATGAAGAACAAGCTCTCTGATGTTGAATTAGAGACCTATGCGAGACAAATCGTCCTGGAGGAGATCGGCTACGATGGACAGATAAAGATCAGGAATGCCGGAGCAGCCATTATTGGAATGGGTGGTTTAGGGACGCTGATCGCCCAAAAGCTCGTTGGGATGGGTATCGGACATTTGCGAATGGTCGACAGAGATATCGTTTCCCGTTCAGATCTGCACAGGCAAAATCTCTATGATGCTGATTCACTGGGGCGGCCCAAGGTTGAAGTGGCGCTCGAAAAATTGGGAAGATTAAACCCCGACGTGACATTGGAGACGATTCCTGAATCCCTGAATTCAACCAACGTGAATGAATTGATCGGCGGTATGGATGTTGTCCTGGATGGTCTTGACCAGCCTGAGCCTCGCTATCTTGTCAACCGGACCTGCAATAAGCTGAAAATACCTTACATTTTTGGCGCTGCGATACAGACCCTCGGAAACGTGTCTACCTTGGTGCCCGGCCGCACCCTTTGCCTTGAATGTTTCATGGGCGGTCTCAAAAATGAAGACCTGCCGAAATGCGGTGTCGTGGGTGTCCACCCTTCCATCCTGGGCATCGTGACGGCCATACAGGTTTTTGAGGCGGTCAATCTCATTGTCGGCCGTGAGCCGAAACTATTGAACAAACTGCTGTACATCGAGCTTGGAGAATTGAAATTCCATACGCTGGAATTGGCTCCCCAGGAGGATTGTCCCGTGTGCGGTATCAACCCATCGGGAGTCCCGAAGCCGTTGGCCGAAAAGTTTTTTGAAGAAACGTGTGCAAGGGATGGGCGCAGGAATTTTATTATTTCACCTGTAAAACGAATTGAAATTCCTCTTGACCATGTGGCGGGTTTGCTCAACGAGAAGGGCTTACGTATAAGATCATCGGGCATTTTCGGCGTAACCTTTGACCAGGCTGAAGGTGTTACCGTCAGCATCCTCAAGAGCGGGGTTATGATCGCACAGGCGGCTCCAGGTGTGAAATCGGATATCAGGGAAGATGTACTTGAGATCTACAAGTCCATCCTTGTAGATGGTCTGGGATTATCAGGCGAAATTGTTCCGGAGGAGTAAGGCCTCCCCCGGTGGGGCACTAAACTCCTTATCTCACCACCCGTTCGTCACGCCTGCTTGTCACGCCGTAACTTAAGTGAAGGCGGACAGACGCAATGACCCGTCTATGTCCTTCGGACTACGACATAGCGGGCAACTCTGTCTTTTAGGAAATTAGTCCGAGTTTGTCCACTGAATCACGGATTATTACGGTAGCCAGGATCAAGTCCCTGATCAGTTGTTCGGTGATATCCAGCAGGCCTTCGTACTCTCCGCGATTGCGAAGGCCATGACAGTGAGCCAGGATACGCCACACCTCTGGTCCCACTCCGAGGGTGTGTGGTAAGCACTGAAAGACAATATACCGATTGTCGGAGCGATAACCATTCCAGCGTAAAGCTGCTAGGGAAAACGCATGAGCAGCGTTATACACAAGGTCGAAGCGGCTTTCTATTGACAAGGTTTCCCGACAGGCGTCATCGAGCCGTATTCGCCCTGAATGAACCAGTCCGTCAAACTCCGTCTGGTCGCCCGGCTCTTTTTTGAGTTGGCCGATATCTACCAGCTTTTCAAGTTTCAGAGATGTCATTTTCCGTTCCAATCAGGAATATCTTCGGCTGTGCCATGACCCTTTTTACAAAACCACTGTCTGTGCCAATTCTTTTTCTGAACTCGGACATGCTGAAAAGTGTGGGATTAACAGTCCGCTCCAGTTTTAATTCAGCCTGGGGGATGACCGACATGATATCCGGGTAAGCCAAGCGGTCAGAAATGATCATAATATCTATGTCACTGTTTGCATGATCTGTGCCTTTGGCTACAGAGCCAAAGATAAATGCGACCTTGATTTTCTCTGAGAACGGTTCCAGATCTTTTCGGAGGAGGTCCGATAAGCCGAAGGTTTTGAGGGCAAGGCTACACAGTTCCTCGAAAATGGGGGATTCCCGGTTAGCTTGGTAATGTTTCTGATTGCCGATCTTCTCGACAGTTATGATGGTGGCCCTGGAGAGCTTTTCCAATTCCCTCTGGACAGTACCGACCCCTACGCCGGCGTGCCGGACGATCTCCCTGGTGTAAAAACTCCTGTCAGTATTACCAAACAGCAATCCCAGCACTCGGCGCCGAGTTTTGGAAAACAACAGGACCTCTCCTAGTCCAACTGTTCCCGTCATTTTCGTTCCCATAGTAGGAACTATAGTACCCAAGTTAAGAACAAGCAAGCAGAAAATGAACCTCAAACTGTATTTGCTGTCATTGCGAGGAGCATCGAGGAAGACGAGAGTGACGCGGCAATCTCATGCGGAGCTGAAAAGATAGACGGAAGCAATCCCGAAGGTCAAAAGCTAATTTATCCAAGTCACGCCGATGGCGTGACTTGGAGGTCACTTCACAAAATCAGATTCTCATCAGTCAGATCCTTTATCATTGCCCGTGATCCGTACTTTTGGTAATATTTGTACAAAAGATACAAAAATGTTGCAGGGAGGATCGTGTGGAAACGAAAAACAGAAAGGATGCCAAACAGTATGGTTCCGATGCCATCGACACAAGTGTCGCAAGGGACAGCCTGTCCGATACCCTGAACCGGGTATTATACGGCAAGGAGCGCATTGTCATCCGCCGTCATGGGAAGGATGTCGCCGCCCTGGTCTCCATGGAGGATCTGAGGTTGTTGGACGAGATCGAGGACATGATGGATCTCGAGGATGCCCGCGCGGCCCTGGCCGAAGCCGAAGAAAAAGGAACGATTCCCTGGGAAAAGGTAAAAGAAGACCTGGGGCTTTGACCCGTGTCCCGGTACCGTATCGAGTTTGCACCTGTGGCAGTCAGGCAGCTTGGGTCACTCCCCGTAAAGCTCCAACGCAGGGTCAGCACAAAGATCGATGCCCTCGCGTCTGATCCCG
>JAADHJ010000011.1 GCA_013151915.1 Deltaproteobacteria bacterium | reverse complement strand
CTGCCTGCCACGCTATAGCCTTGGCGACGGCGGGAGAACTTGAGGTGCTATCGCGCTGGTTAACAATAAATAATTGAGCACTAATGAAAAATCGGTATTGGAATGATTCTGTCGTCGTATGAAAAAGGAATGTCAGGATGCCGTCGGCAAGAAGGTCCCCCCAGAGAAACAGCACCATATTACTGCAAGGGGAGGGGGGATGGCAAGTGTACTTGGAACAGGTGTAAGTAACACGTAAACTGTCCGGGTTTGTAGCACAAGGGTTGTCCGGATAAGAGGGGGCAAGAAGAAGGATTTCTCTGAAATCGGCTGGAAATACTTGCCTTACCTTCTTCATCCCCTCCATCCCTGTTAAATCAGCCTTTGTGTCCCCTTTTCTCTCTGGACTCTGGACTCTGGACTGTTTTTCCCCGTGTTACCCATGTCCTGACTGCACCCCCGCGCCCGTTGAACATTGAACATTGAACCTTGAACGTTCTTTATCCCGTTGAACGTTGAACCCACCGGAAGGTGGCAGAGCGACGGCGGGAGAAAAACACGCCTCGACGCCGGAATTTTTTAATGCTAAGTTTCTTTTATCCAGCACCTGGACTTGAACACCGATGGGCCTGCAGAAAGTCCATCAAGCGGGATGTGCGCGGAACGTGCATCCGGAAGCTATCCCCCGCCTCGTAAAATGTCTCGAAGAGACTTTTTACGAGGTTGTCGACATCGAAAAGATCAGCAGGAAAAGGAGGCTATTTAGTTACTTTGCCAGACACCAGTTTTAACTCCCTGAACCTTCCGCAGACTGTTCTAAAGGGGATCACCGACGCCGGATTTACCGAGATGAGCCCCATTCAGCGCAGGGCCATGCCCATCGCCCTCAGCGGGAAGGATCTCTGTGCCCAGGCTCAGACAGGCACAGGAAAGACCGCGGCATTCCTCATCAGCCTCTTTTCAGAGATTCTCCGGGGCGGCATCCGAACCAACGACCCCCGTCCACAGGCCCTCATACTGGCCCCTACCCGTGAACTGGCCCTTCAGATCTACAAAGAGGGGGTTCTTCTGGGTTCCCATACCGGCCTTCGCATGGCCGCGGTATACGGGGGCGAGGGCTTTGCCCGGCAGGAAAAGAAGCTGCGCTCCGGGCTTGACCTCGTTGTCGGCACCCCCGGGCGGCTCCTCGATTTCGTCCGTCGGAAAATTCTGGACCTGGGCGGGGTCCGCTACCTGGTAATCGATGAGGCCGACCGCCTCCTGGATCTTGGCTTCTGGGATGAACTCAAGCATATCCTGCGACGCCTGCCTCCCGTTACGTCCCGCCAATCCATGCTCTTTTCGGCAACCCTGGACGGGAGCACCCGGAAGATCGTCAGCGGCCACATGAACCACCCGGTAAACATAGCCATACAACCCGAAAGGATCACGGCCAAGGGAATAGAGCAAACAGTCTACCACGTGGATCAGGACCTTAAGTTCCGTCTGCTTCTTGGGCTTCTTGCCAAAGAGGAGATCCCCAAAGGGCTCATCTTCACCAACATGAAGGTCACCGCAGCATGGCTGGCAAAAAAACTGGAGGAAAACGGTTACGGGAAGGTGGGGCTTCTAACCGGCGACATGAGGCAGCCGGTGCGGAACCGGGTTCTGGAGCGTTTCAAGGAAGGAAAGGTTCCCCTCCTGGTGGCCTCCGACGTGGCCTCACGGGGCCTGCACATCGACGATGTGACGCACATCATCAACTACGATGTCCCCCAGGACCCCGAGGATTATGTCCATCGGATCGGCCGAACGGCAAGGGCGGGGAAGAAGGGAAAAGCATACACCCTCGCCTGCGACAGGTACTGCTGGTCACTCCCCGACATCGAAAAGCTGCTTGCCCATCCACTTCCCTACCAGGTTCCCTATGAGGGGGATTACGGGGTGGATAAGACCCCCGGATTTACCATCCGGAAAATGATAAGGGAGGAAGGACGTAAAAAGGGGAAGTCCGCGGGGAGAAACTCACCCGGGAAACGCAGTTCTACTAACCGGAGGAGGAGTCGGTCTGGGCGCTGACCGGAAAGGTTTTTCCGCATTTGGCGCGATTGTCATCCTTGCCGCGGTCCTGGCGGCCGGTTGTGCCGTAATCCCCTCGCAACGCCCTCCCCTGTGGAATGCCGGGCTTTACCCCGTCGTCGCCGTCCTTCCGGTTCGGATGGTAATAAAAACCGGAGTTCCACCCTTCACCTCCCCCGACACGGATCTGTCCAACGAACTGGGGGCTGTCGTTCAGCAGGCATTATCCGGCGTTATGGTTTACCGGGGCTACAAGGTTCTCGCGCCCCTGGACGTCGAGGAGCGTCTGGGAAAGGACCGGGGACTTTCGGAGGCCTTCATGGAACTGGCACTGGCGGAGGGAATCGCACCTGCCGACTCACCACCCGACCACAGTTCGGGAAGATCCATGAAGTCCGCTAAAACCGTGGCGTCCGCCCTGGGCGCCGATCTGCTGGTCCTGGCATATGGGGACGGGGAATACCATAGTACCGGCGAATCCATCCTCCAGGGAATTTTCACGGGTATTATCACCAAGGGAAAACAGCAATACCGGGAACCGCCATCCTATCTTTCGGCCCACATGATCTTTGTGGACCCCAACCTTGAACGACCCCTTGCCCGTCTTTCCTCCGGGAATATGCCGTTTATCAAGGACCCCGTCAGACTGGCACGGGTACTGGACGGCAGGACTAAAAGGATTCCGACACGATAGGGATACTACGTTTCTTCGGTCCACCTGGCGACATCCCCCGATTTTGCATCGACAGTCTTGAAAAGGGAAGCCTCGGCTATCTCCATGAGCCTCTCGGTAGTAGAAGCGTCGTGGGGATAACCGGCAACTGCGGCTCTTAATACCAGGGACTCGGCGCCTTTCACCGATGCGGTCTTCTTTAATACCCCCCCCAGGATTCGGGATACGACCCCGACGCCATGGTCCACACTCAACCCAGGAAAGATGATGGAGAATATTGATGGGCTGTATCTCCCCGTTGTGTCGAAATCACGGCATCCATCCTCAAAAAATGCCGCGATTTGACGGATGACCTTATCGGCCGCAGCGGGTCCTTTTTCGGAAAGGTACGCTTCCCATCCTCCCACCGAGACGAGGCCCAAGGTCAGAGACCGATGCTCCCTCCTGGCCCTTGAGAGTTCCCGGGCCAGGGAACTGCGAAACCCGGCGTACACGAGAAAGCCTGTTACAGGATCATGATCCATCTCCACCCCCGAATGCGGAACGCCTATGTCAAAATGATGACTTCGCAAAAAGCCATTAATGGACTTTTTACGACCCTATCATAAATAGTCACTGCACGGGTTGGTATCCCTTGGGTGGAGACCCGTCGTAAGGACGAAGGGTCATATCAATGCCCTCGATGAAGGTGCCATCCTTGACAACCACCGAATGATTGTCGGAACCCTCGTATCGGGCGAACGGCTCTCCCTTTACAGGGATTTTCATGGCGAAAAATCTGGCGGCCAGCCAGTAGCGTCCCCCGGCCGGTAGATAGAGCGTATAGTCGCCGTTGTCGTCCGTCAGGGTCGACGCGAAATCGGGAAGGCGATACATGTCATCGTTCTTATAGGCCATGACGAATGTCCCCGGTACATGTTCCCCGTTCTCGTCAAGAAGGCGCCCCTTGATGCCTGTAGTGGTTTCCCTCTCCTTCTGGGTGAGCCCCTGGAAGAACAGGGGTTCGGTAAGCTTAACCAGGACAAAGTTGCACTCCGTGTAATGTCCTTTCCTGATCCGGGTAGACAGGTTGGCCTTGGAGTGATCGTACAGGTCCCCCGTTGACAGCGGGCCGTAGTTGGCTCCAGAGGCCCGTTTACGAGCGACAAGATAGTATTCACCCGGGGGCAGGTCCAGCCTGTAGCTTCCATCGGCCGCGGAACCGTGGCTGACCCAGTCCGTGATTCCGATGATTCCCATCTCCGCCGACCTGATCCTGGGAACCCCGGAGTAGGCGTAGATGTAGGCATTCTGGACCGGTTCTCCCGTTTTATCCAGAAGAACCCTGCCCCATGCACCGGACTTCTGTACCTTATCCTTTTTTGGGGCACAAATTCCAACATCGGGGGCAGCCAGTATCGAGCCCATAACGAACACCGCCATCAGGATGAGGTGGAAGGCCCTCGTCCATTTGCCCATATTTCCCCCTTTTTTCAGTCTCCAGAACCGATCTTCCCCGGAGGTTGTCGAAGAACCGAACCGGTCATTTGGTGAGTTCACATGCATGGCAAGTCGGACAATGGGCGAGCGGCCCTTGCGCTACTAAATTAAGACACAGCGGGCTCAGGCCCGGAGAAGTTCATTGGATGAACGTTGCTTCAACAGCCTTATCTGCCAAAGTGACCACCATGGGCTTTGTCAGATCGTAATCCCTGTCCAGATAAAGGTAACCCTGATATACGTATCCTTTTTCCGGGGAGCCGTCGTCACACAGGTATTTCTTGACAAGACATAAAACCGGGCGGGACACATGATCGTCCTGGGTGAAATTGAAGGGTCTAAAGAAGAAGTATTTTTTCGTGCACTGAATCTGCCAGAGAAGGACGCGGCCATCGCCTCCGACCTTCCCGAGAACGTCAAGTTCGGCCTGGGGATCGTAGGAGAATGTGATCTCCACGTCCCGCTGACCGGCAGGGCTTCTGATAATGTAGGCGACATCACCCAAGGAGGCGGAGGGGAAAGAGGACGCAGCGATAGCTATTATCGCTGTAAATATCCAGATAGGACAATGCCTCAAAATCCTCACGCCCATTCCTTCCCCCTAAATTGAGAATATCGCAAGGAATATCGTGAGTCAACTTGAAGATATCAAAATATGGTTCATCCTGGAAATGGGTACCTGAATGTGGACCATACCCCACCATTTGTCATCGCGAGCTGAGACTTATGCGAAGCGATCCCATAGCGGCCGGAGGGCGCCGCAACGACTTTTTCGGCTCCGCATGAGATTGCCGCGTCACTCTCGTCTTACTCGATGCTCCTCGCAATGACTTCGCTGGTCATCGCGAACCGTACCTGTCCCATCTGTCATCGCGAGCTGTAACCCATGCGAAGCGATCCCGTAGCGACCGGAGGGCACCGTGATGATCCTTTCAGCTTCCGTCTTCGTTCTTCGAACTTCGCCGCGACAAGTCGCCCGGGATTGCCGCGTCACTCTCGTCCCCTCGATGCTCCTCGCAATGACAGCAAAAGAATAAAGGTATGCATTAGCCGGATGAGCCCTTACTTGAAGATGGGCAGGTGGAGGATCCACTCGACTTCGAAGAGCTCGCCCGCGGTACCAAGCCCAAGAAGGAGAACGTACAGCAGGAGAAACCCGAAGAGGATGTTCTCCTTGTTCGCGGCAAACCATCCGCCGGAGATGGAGTACGCGCCGTCATCCCGAACGTGGCCGCCGGGATCACCACGGCTTATCTGAGCCTCGGAGTCAACTGCCCTTTCCCCTCGCCTCTCCTCCTGCGGCCGGATCAGTTCCTCATCCGGGACCTGTTCATCGACATCTTCAGCAACCTCGTCAGCTGCTCGGGGATCAGTGTTGATCCTCTCAGAAACCTTTCGCTGTTTTTTTATCTGCCTGCGGCGTTTGGCCATATCTCTACCTTAAAACAATAGTCCAGAGTCCAGAGGGATAGACCAGTTCAACGTTCCAGGTTCAACGTTCCAGGTTCAACGTTCAATGTTCAACGTTCAACGTTCAACGTCAAACGTCAAACGTCAAACGTCAAACAAATCCTATCATCTGTCGGGCATCTCTTCCAGTGCCTTGAGGGCCTTTTCCCCCGCCTGTCTGTATTTGCTGACCGGATATCCGGCTATAAAATCCCCGGAAGAGCCAGAACCAGCAGGAGAAGAGTCATGACGGTCGTGGTCCTGGTCCTGTTGCCTCCATTCCCCCCCCTTCCCGGCGGCAAAGGGATGATGCGGCGCGAGACAAGGGGCTGGGCAATCACCCCGATCAGCATTAAGGCCGCAAACGTCCACCTTCCTCCCAATGCCAGAGTACATAAAGCGGCGCCCACCGCCGAGGTGAGGATCAGTGCAAATACGGTCTCAAAAAGGACAAAAAGAACGGCGGCGGTCAGACCCGCAAGAAGTTCCATCGGCCCGAAACTCTGCACATGAAACACCGATGGGCCCGGGGGGGATCCGGACCACAGCGAAAGGGCCGCACGATAAAGTACGGCGCCGGCGCCGAGCCCTGCCAGAAAGGCAAGAATTTTCCGGAAGCGGGTGGCTAGAAACATCCCGATGAGAATGAATATCGAAAAGATCAGTACAGTGGCAACCATTGGATGCTCTGACAGGCCGGTCAGGGTCAGAAGGGTATCCCTGGAGGCAAGGCCGGCGGCGATGCCCGCCACGGCCCCGAGTATGTGAAAAAAATACCTGTAAACGGAAAGACCGAAGGCCAGGAGGAATACACCCACCAGGAGCACTGAGATAGGTACCGGATCCAAATCAGGGCTCCGGGTCAACAACGAAGAGAAAGCCAAGTTTCAGGTGCCGGGCGTCGGGCTTCCTCCTGTCAGCGCTTCTGAAAGAATCTATGGACATCGGCCTTTCGAGGGGTTCGATGGCGCTGATCATCATCCTGGAATGGACCAGGTATCGTTTCCTCTCCACGGGATCGTTGAAGATCACCGGTTTTCTGTAGGTCGTAAGACCGGTGATCCTTGTCCTGAATGATACCGATCCGCTGTCGCCCCGGGGTACGTATAGAAAGAGACGAAAAAACCCCCTTCCGGCAATCTGGCGCAATAGCCTCCCTCCCACGTCGAGGATGTTGGCGTAGCTCCAACCCAGTTCATGGGGCCCATGTTCGAACAGATATCTACGGCGCCTCTCCACCCCCTTTAGGGATGCGCTTTCAATGAGCGCCAGATAGACCGGAATCTCAGACATTGCTTATTTTCGGCGCCCAAAGGGACATCTGGGATGTGTCCTCACGGGTAAATGAAACGGGATAATCACCCGAGAAACAGGCGCGGCAGAAAGATGCCTTGTCCATGGGTCCATCCCACCCGACAGCCTCCAGCATCCCCTCCATACTCAGGTAGCCGAGGGAGTCGGCTGTTATGTATTTCCGGATCTCCTCCACAGTGTGGCTCGAGGCGATGAGTTCACTGTGGGTGGGGGTGTCAACACCGTAATAGCATGGACTGACTGTGGGAGGTGAGCTGATCCGGACATGGACCTCCGCCGCACCGGCGTCCCTCACCATCTTGACAATTTTACGGCTGGTCGTTCCCCTGACGATGGAGTCATCGATAAGTACGACTCTTTTGCCCATGACCGCTTCCCTGCAGGTATTCAACTTGAGCTTGACCCCGAAATGACGGATAGACTGGGTCGGTTCGATGAAGGTCCTTCCGATGTAATGGTTGCGTATAAGGCCCATCTCGATGGGGATACCCATGCCCTTGGAAAAACCGACCGCCGCCGGAACTCCCGAGTCCGGCACCGGTATGACCACGTCGGCCTTGACCGGGGCTTCCTTGGCCAGGAGGCGTCCGAGTTTTTTCCTCACGAGGTAGACGTTTTTCCCATCCAGCGTACTGTCGGGACGGGCAAAGTAGATATACTCGAAAATACACGGGGCCGCTTTCATCTTCGGGAAAGGAAAAAAGGAGTTGATGCCGCTGTCGTCAACAGTCACCAGTTCGCCGGGTTCAATATCACGAATGAACTCGGCTTCGATGAGATCCAGGGCACAGGACTCCGAACTAAAAACATAGGCATCCCCCAACCTCCCAAGGCAGAGGGGTCGAAACCCTCGGGGATCCCTGATCGCCATGATCCGTTTTTCAGTCAGGAAAAGAAGGGAGTAGGCACCCCTGATCTGATAGAGAGCCTCGATCACCCGGTCCATTACATGGGCTGCTTTGGATCGCGCGACAAGATGGATCAGGACCTCCGTGTCGGAGGATGACTGGAAGATCGCCCCGTTTTCCTCCAGATCCCTTTTCAGCTGAGGGGCGTTGACAAGGTTCCCGTTATGGACCACGGCAATCCCTCCACGGGAATAGGTAACCGCTATGGGCTGGATGTTCTCGGGGAGGCTCTCGCCGCTGGTGGAGTATCGATTATGGCCGATGGCCACATCACCAGGCAATTTTTCCAGCACGGGGGGCGTGAATATGTCGTTCACCAGGCCCATTTCCCCGTGCCGGAAGATTTTCATCCCATCGGTGCTGGCGATACCGGCGCACTCCTGACCTCGATGCTGAAGGGCGTAAAGCCCGAGATAGGTCAGATTGGCCGCCTCTGTGTGCCCCCACACCCCGAAAACACCGCACTCATCCTGGAACTTGTCGTTATAAGGTAACATCTGATTTATTCCTCACAGGGCCTGTGCGACATATTGGAATGCGTTCCGGAAAAATGCAACTCCGGCGCCCTCCTCAGGCAGTTTCTCACGTGTCCACCGCGGATGGTTCACACGGTGCAGATATGCCTCGGGATGGGGCATCAGCCCGAAGAGAATTCCTGATGGGGAGCAAAATCCGGCTACGGCCCCCATGGACCCGTTGGGGTTTTCAGGGTAGGCCTGGGTTGGTCGTCCCGATGCATCGGCGTACTTTACCGTCAGTAAATGTTCGCCCTCCATTCTTTCCAGCACAGTGAGGGCACCGACAACGAATTTTCCCTCTCCATGCCGGACCGGAAGGGTCAAACTTCGGATCCCCCGGGTGAAGATGCACGGTGATTTTCCATCCACTACAAGGTTGACCCAGCGGTCCTCGAAGCGGCCCGAGTCGTTGGAGGTCAAAGTTGCCACCTGCCCGGTTCCGCCGCCCGGCTCCGGCAGCAGCCCCATTTTCACCATGAGCTGAAAACCGTTGCAGACCCCTAGAATGGGACGATTCCTCTCAATGAAACGGTTGATCTGGTCGGAAATCCTGTTTTCCCCTCTCGCGACCTTTGCGTAGCGAAGACGGTTTACCTGGACCTTGGCGGATCCGAGGTCATCACCATCAAGAAATCCTCCCGTCAGGTTCAGGAAATGAAATTCCTTGAGGGTGACTTCCCCCGACAGAAGGTCCGAAATATGTACAATACGGGCATCGAATCCCCCCAAACTGCAGGCCGCCGCCGCCTCCCTTTCACAGTTCGTCCCGTTGCCGGTAATAACGATGGCCCTGGGCCGCGCCCTCATCACAGTCCTCCAAGGGGAGACTGCCAGGCATCTCCTATCTCTTCAATACCAAGGCTGACAACGACCTTCCCATGGTCCCTTATCAGGAGCCTTCGGTCGCCGGTACATTCGCCTATCTTTGCACAAGCGGTATTTTCCATCGCCATCTCGAACTCATGGGCCCTGTCCGGATGGACCTCCACCAGCAGCCTGCTTGCCGATTCCGAGAACAGGGCCTTGTCGACGGGGAGCCCGCCCCCGTCCGTCAAAAGGTCGAGATCAACCCTGAGGCCGACCCGTCCGGCGAGGGCCATTTCCGCAAGGGCTGCGCCAAGCCCGCCGTCGGAACAATCGTGGCAGGAACGAACGAGACCCGACATCAGTGCCCGGTGAAAATGGACGTACCGACTCCATGCATCGTCAAACCGGACCCGCGGGACGTTGGCGCCCAGGTACCCGAGATGCGCGTAGTATTCCGAACCTCCGCACTCATCAAGGGTCTCCCCGAGAAGATACAGGTGGTTGCCCTCTTCCTTCAGATCCATTGTCACGGCACGGCGAACATCATCCATGCGGCCGATAATTGAAATGAGAAGGGTCGGAGGGATTGAGATCTTGATATCCCCCATGATGTAGTCGTTTTTCATGCTGTCCTTGCCGGAGATGAGTGGTATCCCATAGGCGGTCACCGCGTCAAACAACCCCTGATTGGCCCTCACGAGCTGGGCCAGTTTGTAGGCGCCGTCCGGCGTCTTGTCGGACCGAACGGGATCACACCAGCAGAAGTTGTCAAGCGCCGCCGAGAAAGAGGGGTCCCCACCCACGGCAACATAGTTCCGTACAGCCTCATCCACCGCGCAGGCAGCCATGTGGTAGGTGTCGATATCGCTGTAGCGGGGAATGATCCCGTTGGAAACAACTACCCCCTCGAACGAGTCCAGGATCGGCCGGATTACAGCAGCGTCCGATGGCCCATCGTCCTTAGCTCCGGTGAAAGGCTTGACTACCGACCCTCCCTGGACCTCATGGTCGTACCGGCGGACTATGGATTCCTTGGAACAGATGTTCAGTCGCGACATGAGGGAGAGGAGAATTTCACCCGGGTCGGTCGGCCGGTCACAGGATGGCTCGGATACGGCGGGAGGGTCCCAGACCGCCTCCAGGGTCATCTGGGGATTCCCGCGGTGGAGAAACTCCATCTCAAGGTACCCCACAGTCCTGCCCTCGAAAAGAAGATGCAGATAGCCCGTGTCCGTGAACTCTCCAAGATCCGAAGACTCAACACCCATCCTCTCGGACAGATCGAAAAACCGAGCGACCTTGTCCGGAGGCACAGCCACGGTCATCCTCTCTTGAGCCTCGGATATGAGTATCTCCCATGGGTCGAGGCCGGCGTACTTCAGGGGCGCCCGATCAAGATGCAGGACAACACCATCGGTGTCCTCGGCCATTTCCCCCACCGATGAGGATAGGCCTCCCGCACCATTATCGGTGATGCTGTTGTAAAGTCCCTCGTCCCGGGCTCTCAGGAGAAAGTCCGTCATTCTTTTCTGTGTTATGGGGTCTCCGATCTGAACAGCCGACACCGGGGATCCCTCGTGCAGCTCCTCCGAGGAGAATGTGGCGCCGTGAATGCCGTCCTTGCCGATGCGACCGCCCACCATAACCACACGGTCGCCGACCAGCGCCCCCTTCTCATGGGAGGGCCTGCCGTTGATCTCGCGGGGCATTATCCCTCCTGTACCGCAGTACACCAGAGGTTTTCCAAGAAACCTGTCGTCGAACACCACCGCCCCGTTGACGGTGGGAATCCCGCTTTTGTTCCCGCCGTGTTCGACACCCTCCACGACCCCATCGTAGATCCTTCTCGGGTGCAGGATGCGCGGGGGCAGGGGATCAGAGTAAAAGGGTGTGGCGAAACAGAACACGTCGGTATTAAACAGCAGGTTCGATCCCAACCCGGTCCCGAAGGGGTCCCTGTTGACGCCGACAATGCCGGTAAGCGCTCCGCCGTAGGGGTCCAGGGCGGATGGGGAATTATGGGTTTCCACCTTGAAGACCAGATTGTATTTATCGTTAAAGCGGATCACGCCGGCATTGTCCTTGAAGACGGACAGGCAAATATCCCCATCCCCCATCCTGGCCCTGACCTCCTCGGTAGCCCGCACGATATAGCTTTTAAAGAGGGAATCGACGGTCAGGACCTCACCGTCCGGTCCCGTGTAATTTATCCTGGCGTTGAAGATCTTGTGTTTGCAGTGCTCGGACCAGGTCTGCGCAAGCGCCTCCATCTCCACATCGGTGACCCGCTCTCCAAGGCCCTTTTTCCGCCTTACATCGCGAACGTCCTCACGGAGAAAATAGCCGCGGATAACCCTCATCTCCGGAAGCGACAGGGCAAGAAGCCCATCCCTGCTGATCCTCATAAGTTCTTCGTCGCCCCGGTCAAGATCGATCTCGGCCACATTTCCGCCGCCGGAGATGCTTACCCTGGGAATGTCCGGTCCAAGACCCTTTTCGATATCGAACTGGCGGGGGAATACGATACGCCACCGCTGGATCAGCCCGTTGCCCAGCACCCCGGAGGCCAATCTCACGGCCTCATCCTCGGAGAGGCCGCCCTCAACGAGATATTGAACCGAGGTGTAGACCGCCTCATCGCCCTCCAGGGGCCTGCCGAGAATCTGGGAGACGGTTTCCCCGGCGGACCTTCCCACATTGTCGGTAACACCAGGTTTATATCCAACCTCGATGAGAACATCGAAGTCGGTCCTCAAGGGGGATGCAATGGAATATTCCTGGATAATCGGATCGGAAAACGGTTCGGAGGCCACCTTTTGAAGGGTTTCAGGGGAAAGGTCCATGTCCAAGGTATAGACCATGACGGTACTCACGGACTTGACCGGGAGACCGGCCAAATCCCTCGCCTCTCTGGCGGTCCGTTCCCCCTTTGGGTCCCGGATCCCTTCCCTGTAACCGACCTCGATACGTACCGCCATCTCAGTTCTCCCCGCCGAATACTCTGTCGAAGATGGCACCTACGTACCTCAGGTGGCTTTCCGGCGCGAAAGCCTCCCGGATCTCCTCCGGGCGCAACCGTTTCCTGACCTCCGGGTCGTCCAGAACAAGATCGGCGAAAGGCTCCCCCGTTGACACCGATTTCAGGGCATTCTTCTGCACGATCCGGTAGGCATCCTCCCTGGTCATGCCGGAATCCACCAGGATCAGAAGAAATCTCTGAGAATAGGTCGCGCCGCCGGAAAGTTCCATGTTCTTCTTCATCCTGTCGGGGTGGACAACCAGCCCCCTGATGAGCCCGGTGAAACGATAGAGCATAAAATCAACAAGGGTGGTGGCATCCGGGAAGATAACCCGTTCGGCTGAGGAGTGGCTGATATCCCTTTCATGCCAGAGAGGAATGTTCTCCATGGCCGACAGGCTGTAACCCCTGATGAGCCTGGACAGGCCGGTGAGGTTTTCGGAGAGTATCGGGTTCTTTTTGTGGGGCATGGCCGATGATCCCTTCTGCCCCTTGGAAAACGGTTCCTCAACCTCGCCCACCTCGGTGCGCTGAAGATGGCGGATCTCGACGACAAACCTCTCAATGGATGACGCCAGGAGAGCCAGGGCGCTCATATATTCGGCATGCCGATCCCGCTGGATCACCTGGGTGGCCACCTTGGCCGGCCTGAGGCCGAGCTTGGCGCACACATGCTTCTCAACATCGGGAGGGATGTTCGCGAAGGTACCTACAGCTCCGGAAAGCTTGCCGACGGCCACTGTCTCCCTGGCACGCTCGACCCGGCTTACTCCTCTTCCCAACTCCTCGTACCACAGGGCCATCTTCAAACCGAAGGTGACAGGTTCGGCGTGCATCCCGTGGGACCGCCCCATCATCACCGTGTCTCTGTGTTCCAACGCTCTTTCACGGACAGCCTCCCTCGCATCTTCGAGCCCCTTCAGGATCAGGTCAGCTGCCTGGACCATCTGGACGGCCAGGGAGGTATCGAGCACATCGGAACTGGTCATGCCGAGATGTATGAAGCGTGAGGAAGGTCCTACCTTTTCGGCCACCGAGGTCAGAAAGGCGATTACATCGTGCTTTACCTCAACCTCGATCTCATCGATCCGACCAATATCGAAAGCTGCTTTGGCTTTGATCTCGGCAAGTGCGTCATCCGGGATTCTTCCCAGGCTGTTCCACGCCTCGCAGGCCGCGACCTCAACATCGAGCCAGATATTGAAACGGTTCTCGGGTTCCCAGATGGCGGCCATTTCGGGGCGTGTGTAGCGCGGTATCATCGTTCCCCTCCCGGCGGTTTAAAATGGTTCAAAGTTCCACGTTCAAGGTTCAAAATCCAGAATATGGTGTCTTGGGTCTTGTGTCTACTTTTCCACGTTGAACGTTAAACCTTTTTTATCCCATTGAACGTTGAACCCTGGAACAGATTCAACGTTCCAGGGCAGCTACTCATCCAGATATATCATCCTCGTGGGAACGTGGGCTGAAGCGACCTCAAGGTCCGCACCGTATCCTATCATAGCTTCACTGGCCGTTCCAAACGCAAGATCGGGCGCATTGTTGATCTCGGAAAGGTGAGCGAGAACAACCAACTGCAGATCGGAATGGGCAAGGCCGGCGATCATTCCGGCAGACGAGTCGTTGGACAGGTGGCCCTGGCGTCCCCTCACACGCTGTTTGAGATACCACGGATAGGGCCCCTCCATGAGCATCTGTTCATCGTGATTGGATTCGAGAACCACGGCGGCGCACGATTTCAGGCGCTCCTTAACCAGGGCGGTGCCGTAGCCCAGATCGGTCGCTATACCGATCTTCAACCCACCAAAACCCACAATAAATCCCACCGGATCAATAGCATCGTGGGGTATGGAAAAGGGAAGAATCTCAAAACCGGCCCTTTGGAATTTCACTCCGGCACAGAGTTCCTCGACAGCCACGTCTTTCGGAAGGCCGGCCGCCTCAAGGGTGTCGCGGGTAGCGCAGACTGGAACTTTCAGCTTTCTTGCAAGGGGTCTGAGCCCCCCGACATGGTCCGAGTGCTCGTGGGTCAGGAGAATAGCCCTGATCCCCGCCGGCCCGGCTCCCACCGTCTCCAATCTCTTCAAGGTTTCCCTGGCGCTGAGGCCCGCGTCCACTATGATCCCGCCTTCGGGCCCCTCCATATAGATGGAATTCCCCCTGCTGCCGCTGGCCAGGACACTGATCCCGATACGGACCATTAATTCCCCGTATGGCCGAAGCCGCCGCTGCCGCGCCCGGTTTCGGGAAGTTCCCCGGCAGGGACGAGACTCACCCTTGCAACGGGGGCGACAATCATCTGGGCAATCCTCATACCCCTTGTCACCGCAAACGGCTCCTCACCCAGATTAAGAAGGATAACCTTTACCTCGCCCCTGTAGTCGGCATCTATGGTCCCGGGAGAGTTGGCAAGGAGAATACCGTTTTTCAGGGCCAAACCGCTTCGCGGCCTGACCTGGGCCTCGTAGCCCTCGGGGATCGCCAACCTGATCCCGGTGGGAATCAGGCACCGGCCGCCAGGTTGGATAACCGTTTCCCCTGTTATCGCCGCAACGAGGTCCAGACCGGCGGAAAGCGCCGTTGCATAGGACGGCGCCGACAATCCCTCCCCATGCGGAAGAAAGGTGAACATCACATCAAGCTTCCCCATTTCAGTCCCAGTGACCTTCAAGGGTTTCCTCCCTGACGGGGCCTATGACCGTCAGGGCCCTGCACCCGGGTTTTAGAAGGGACTCGGCCACCTCCAGGATCTCCGAGGGCGATACCGATTGGATCCTTTCCTCAATCTCCGCCGGGGTGACCTGCCTTTGAAAGTAGATCTCATTACGGGCAAGCTGGGTCATCCTGTTCCCGGTACTCTCGAGGCCAAGGAGCATATTCCCCGTAACCTGTCTTTTGGCAATGGCCAGCTCTCTCTTGGGAACGTGGTTTTCCGCGAGGGTAAGGATCTCCTCGCGGATCAGGTCCAGCGCGGTGATGAAGTTTTGGGCTGAAGTTCCACAGTAGACGGAAAGCATCCCCGTGTCCTGAAAAGCGGAATGATAACTGTAGACCGAGTAGGCAAGCCCGCGTTCCTCCCGGATTTTCTGGAAAAGACGTGAACTCATCCCGCCGCCGAGGATGGTGTTCAGGAGAAAAAGGGAATATCGTCTTTCATCGTCCACAGGTATCCCCTCCAATCCGACACAGAAGTGCACCTGTTCGGAGTCACGGTTCCAGACGCGAAGGTGCGGCGTCGGCACCGGAGCCGAGCGGCGAAGGGGGTAGTTACCCGATGAAATATTGCCGAAAACCCGGTTCGCTTCTTCCATCATGGTATGGGGATCCACCGCCCCGGCGGCAGTAAGAATTATCGACCCTGCGCGGTACCGCTCATGGTGGAAAGCCTGAATATCCTCCCTTTCCATATTCTCGAGGGACTGACGGGTTCCAAGGATCGGGCGGCCCAGTTCATGCCCTCCCCAGAACTCCTGGACATGAAGATCGTGTACAAAATCATCGGGGGTGTCCTCCACCATGGAGATCTCCTGGATAATAACATCCCTCTCCCTTTCCAGATCGATCTCCTGAAACAGCGGGTTGAGGGTGATATCGCCCAGAATGTCCATGGCCTCACCGAGGGATTCACCCAGGATCCGGGCGAAAAAGGATGTATATTCCTTGCTGGTAAAGGCGTTGATGGAACCGCCAAGGGAATCAATACCAAGAGCGATTTCCTTTGCGGTCCTCAATGGGGTTCCTTTGAAGACAAGATGTTCGATAAAATGACTGATTCCCGCCTTCGCCGGATGCTCATCACGGGAACCCGTCAGGACCCAGATCCCGACGCTTACCGACGAAAAATCCCGCAGAGGCTCGAAGAGAACCTTTATCCCGCTGGGTAATACCTCTGTGATGACGCCGGATGGCAGCGCGGTCATGGAGAAAGGATCAGGAACGAGACGTATCGTCCGGGTTCTTTTGCCCCAGTTCCTTCTCTGCCTCCTTCAGGCTGAGACGGATTTTGCCTTCCCTGTCTACATCAAGGACCTTCACCTTGATGACGTCCCCCACGTGTACCACATCCTCGACCTTGTTGACCCGCCGATCGGCAAGCTGCGAGATGTGGACCAGGCCGTCGGTTCCCGGGATTATCTCGACGAAGGCCCCGAAATCCATGATCTTTTTGACGGTACCACGGTAGATTTTCCCGATCTGGGCCTCTTCAACGATACCCTCGATTATCTCACGGGCCCGATTGGCGGCATCCTCGTCCACAGAGGCGATAACAATGGTACCGTCGTCCGACACCTCCATCTTGACCCCCGTCTCCTCGGTAATGCCACGAATGATCTTGCCGCCCGGGCCAATGACATCCCTGATCTTGTCGGGATTGATCCTGATGGTGATAAGTCTTGGGGCGTGCGGGGAGAGCTCTGACCGCGGGGCTGAAAGAACCTTGTTCATTTCACCGAGGATAAACAGTCTGCCTTCCGCGGCCTGTTTGAGTGCGCGGCCCATCAGTTCGCGGCTGACCCCGGAAATTTTAAGATCCATCTGGAATGCTGTTATCCCGTCGCTGGTACCGGTGACTTTGAAATCCATGTCCCCAAGATGATCCTCGGCGCCCAGAATGTCCGAAAGGACAACCGCCTTTTCAGGGGTGTATATGAGGCCCATGGCGATCCCGGCAACCTGCTTGCGAATGGGAACACCCGCGTCCATCAGGGACAGGCTCCCTCCGCAGACGGTGGCCATGGAGGAGGAACCATTGGACTCCAGAATCTCGCTCACCACACGGATCGTGTAGGGGAAATCATCCTTTGCCGGAATGACCCCCTTCAGACTCCTGGCAGCCAGGTTTCCATGGCCGATTTCCCTCCTGGCAGGCCCTCTCAGAAAACGGGCCTCGCCCGTGCTGAAAGGAGGAAAATTGTAGTGCAGCATGAACCTGCGCCGGTAATCCGCCTCCAGGGCATCAACGATCTGCTCATCGTCATGGGTGCCAAGTGTGGTCATCACCAGGGCCTGGGTTTCTCCCCGGGTAAAAAGCGCCGATCCATGGGTCCGTGGAAGGATTCCAACCTCACAGGAAATGGGACGGATCTCCCTGTGATTCCGGCCATCGATGCGGACATCATCCTCCAACACCCTGGCACGCATGAGATCCTTTTCCATCTCCCGCAAAAGACCCTCAACCTCCCCGGCCCAGGATTCCCCGCCTGGTCCTTCGCCGTATTCCGCAACCGCCTGTTCGCGTATCTCCTTGAAGCGCTCTTTCCTCTCCTTCTTGTCGGAGATCCGAAGGGCCTCGGCCATCTCAACGCCGCAGAACTCCCTGATAGTGGCGGCGAGTTCCTCATTTCGAGGAGGCGGCCGATAATCCCATTTCTCCTTCCCCGCGATGGAAGCAAGTTTCTCCTGTATCTGAATGACCTTGTCGATTTCCCCGCGGGCGAAGTCCAGCGCCTCGATCATCTCCTCCTCGGATACCTCTTTCGCCTCCCCTTCCACCATCGTGACGGCATCCCGTGTACCCGCCACAAAAAGGTCCATTCTACTTGTTTCCAGTTGGGCGAATGTGGGGTTGAGAACATACCGCCCTTCAATCAGCCCCACCCTGACAGCACCGACGAAAACGTTAAAGGGGATGTCGGAAACGGCCAATGCGGCCGAAGAGGCGATGAGGGAAACAACATCCGGATCATTCTCGCGGTCCGCCGAAAGGATGGTGATTATAATCTGGGTTTCGTGGGCGAACCCCTTTGGGAAAAGGGGCCTTACGGAACGGTCGATAATGCGGCTGGTAAGGACATCCTTCTCGGTCGGCCGTCCTTCCCTCTTGAAAAAACCGCCTGGAATCTTGCCGGCCGCGGAGGTCTTCTCCTGGTAGTTTACGGTCAGGGGGAGAAAGTCTACCCCTTCCCTGGGCTCGGGCATGGACACCGCCGTCGCAAGAACCACGGTATCGGCATAACGAGCGAGCACGGCCCCGCTGGCCTGACGCGCAACAGCGCCGGTCTCAAGGACCAGAGCCCTGCCGCCCCACTCAAGTTGAGTCTGATGCTTCATTGATTTACTCCCGGTGAGGATTTATGTAGCAGGCTGTGATTATCTGCGGAGCCCCAGCTTCTTGAGGATACCCTGGTATCTCTCCAGGTCCTTGGCTTTAAGGTAGTCAAGCAACCGGCGACGCTGACCGACAAGCTTGAGCAGACCCACCCGCGAATGGTGGTCCTTCTTGTGGGTTTTGAAATGCTCGGTAAGCTCCTCGATTCTCTTGGTAAGAAGGGCGATCTGCACCTCCGATGAACCGGTGTCGCTGCCGTGCATCCTGTTTAGTTCAATGATTTCCCGCTTTACTTCATTGTTGAGCGGCATGACGATTGTTCCTCCTTCCTAGACCTCTTATTTTCAACTTTTAAAGGTATCATTTATCTTTTTATTTGGGAAGTTTTTTCGATGGGTTCTAAAATCCGCTTCGGTATTAACACCGTTTTTTCGTTTTTTCTGGTGATCTCACCCAGGGCCACCAAACGGCGGCCGGAAACCACCGATATCATGCCGTCCTTTTCCCTGCCCGGCCAAAGGACGGTCCTTCCCATCAGAATCTGCGCGAGCATATCATCCTCCAGCTCGTAGCGTGCGAAGGGAAGTCCTGACGCGGGGCTCTGGAGAAGTGGCCGGAGTGCGGCGGCATCCCCGGGAAGTGAATCCAGTTTAACGGCATCCTCAAGGGTAAAATTCCCGCTCCGCACCCGTACGAGTGACTCCATACATCCCCCTACACCAAGGTCTTTACCGATATCGTGGCACAGGGTTCTCATGTAGGTGCCCTTGGAGCATACAACTTCAAGAGAAGCTCTTGGCGGCTCCCATCCGCTGATTTTGACCTGATATACCGTCACCTTTCTTGGATCAACCGTGACCGCAACCCCTCTCCTGGCGAGTTTGTAGAGAGGCTGGCCATTGTGCTTTATGGCCGAATAAGAGGGAGGCGTCTGGAGAAACCCCCCCCTGTATCTGTTTACGGCGGCCTCCAGGGCCTCCCTCGTTACATGGGAAGGATCTATCCTGGACACGGTCCGGCCCGTGACATCCTGGGTGTCGGTCTCAATACCCAGGAGAAGGGTAAGATGGTACTCCTTGTCATTCTCCTGGAGGTACTGGGCAACACGTGTCGCGGACCCCACAAGCACCACAAGTACACCTGAAGCGATGGGATCAAGGGTCCCGGAATGACCGACCTGGCGCATCCTGAAAATTCTTCGGACCCGCTGGACAACGTCATGCGATGTAATACCGACTTCCTTGTCCACCACCAGGATCCCCTGGGGACCCCTGCGGCTGTTTCTCATGGTCCTCCTTCCTTTAAAAAAGGCTTCAGCTAGTCGCCCCCCTCATCAAGATTCTTCAGGATTCCGGAGATATAGAAACTGTAATCCAGGTTTCGATCAAAGTGGAAGCTAAGGCGCGGCACCGTCTTGAGCCTAAGCCTCTTTACCAGGAGACGGTGGACGTAGCTGCCGGCCGCCTCCAGCCCCTTTTCTATTTCCTCAACATGAGTGGTCCTGTCCAGGACTCCAAAATAGACCCGTGCAGACCGCAGATCATCCGTAATCTTGACTCTGGTGAGGGTGACGGACCCGATCCTGGGGTCCTTGATCTCCTTAAGGAGGATGTCCGCCACCTCGTGCCGGATCAATTCACCTACGCGGTCTGCTCTTTTATAATTCTGGGAACGTCTCATGATATCGATGTACGCATTAGCCGGATGAACCCAAAAATAAGGTCCGGAACAACAGGGAAAACGGCAGTCACAGGATTTCCGTTTTCACATCGATGATATCCGCAAGCCTGTACGATTCCACACGGTCGAGAACTTTCTGAAGCAACCTGTCGGCGTGTCGGGCATCTTTCGAAACCAGCGCCACCGCAACGGTGGCCTTCTGCCAGAGATCAAGGTGATCAACCTCAGCGACGGAGACATTAAACTGCCCCCTCAGACGGTCCTTGACGCTGCGCAGCACACGACGCTTATCCTTAAGGGATCTGCTCTCCGGCAGGTACAGGGTTAATCTCAGAATACCGACAGCCACCCGATGCCTTCCATCCTGGACCGCCCAGGCCGTCAGAGTGTCGCCTCTTCCTCCACCAGTTGGAAGTTCTCGAGGATATCTCCCGGTTTAAGATCGTTAAAATTACTGATGCCGATTCCACACTCGAATCCGGCGGCAACCTCACGGGCGTCGTCCTTAAAGCGCTTCAGCGAATCTACCGCCTCCTCTTTAATCACGATCCCGTCCCGGATGACACGGACCAGTGCATTTCGCTTGATAACCCCATCGGTCACATAGCTTCCGGCGATGGTACCAATCTTAGGTACAACGAAGGTCTGGCGAACCTCGGCGCGGCCAAGTATATCCTCTCGATATACAGGTGCCAGCAGGCCCTTCATTGCATCCCTGATCTCCTTGACCACATCATAGATCACCCGGTAAAATCGGACATCCACATTTTCCTTGCGGGCAATATCCAGGGCCTTGTTGTCAGGCCGCACGTTGAACCCGATAATAATGGCATTGGAAGCGGCGGCCAGCACCACGTCACCTTCGTTGATCCCTCCTGCCCCCTCGTGGATAATATGCACGCGGACCGCCTCCGTGGACTGTTTCTCCAGCGCCTCCCTGATGGCCTCTACCGACCCCTGAACGTCCGCTTTCAGAACAATGTTGAGTTCCTGTACTTCGCCATTCTGGATCTGGTTGAAGATATCCTCTAGGGAGACCTTCTTGTGCAGGCCGCGGTTGGCCTGGATCGTATCCTGACGCATCTGAGCTACCCGCTTCGCCTTTATTTCGTCGGCAAAAACGATAAGCGCCTCCCCTGCCTGCGGAACATTGGGAAGTCCCACAACCTCCACCGGAGTCCCGGGTCCGGCATCCTCAACCTTCATCCCCTTATCATCCATCAACACACGGACGCGGCCGATATAAGGGCCGGCCACAACAAGATCCCCCCTCCTGAGGGTACCGGTCTTGATCAGAACCGTGGCAATGGGACCACGCCCTTTATCCAGCCTTGACTCGATAACGGTTCCGCGAGCCGCACTGGTCGGATCGGCCCTTAGCTCAAGCATCTCCGTCTGAAGAAGGATCATATCCAGCAGATCCTCTATGCCGGTTTTCCTCTTGGCCGAAACCTTTGTATAGAGGACATCTCCACCCCACTCTTCGACCACGACTCCATGTTCGGACAACTCCCGCAGAACCCGGTCGGGCTCGGCATCAGGTTTGTCAACCTTGTTAATGGCAATTACGATGGGGACATCGGCTGCTTTGGCATGATTTATGGCCTCCACAGTCTGTGGTTTAACACCGTCGTCCGCCGCAACCACCAGCACCACCAGATCGGTAACCTGTGCCCCCCTGGATCGCATTGCGGTAAAGGCCTCATGCCCTGGAGTGTCCAGAAAAACCAGCTTTCCCTTGGTGTGGGAGACAACGTAGGCGCCGATATGCTGAGTTATCCCTCCCGCCTCCCCTGAGACGACGTCAGTCTCCCTGAGAACGTCGAGAAGCGACGTTTTACCATGATCCACATGCCCCATGACGGTTACAACCGGCGGTCGGGGAACCATGTTTTCAGGAACAACCTGTTCACCCTTAAGAAGACTCTCCAGGGTATCACCTCGCATCTCAACCTCAAATCCCAGTTCACTGGCCACCAGGGATGCGGTTTCAGGTTCTATCGTCTGGTTGATGGTCGCCATGATGCCCAACTGAAGAAGGATCTTGATAATCTCCGACGCTTTCGTCCCGGTAATTCCGGCCAGGCCCCCCACTGTGAGCCCTGGTGTTATCCGGATGATTTTTGATGGTGCCTTTGACGTCTCCACCGTGGCCTCGACGTCCTTTTTCTTCTTTTTAGCCCCCCTGAGCCTTCTCTTGGGCGGCTCACGCCTCCTCCCCTGCCTGGCCGCCCCGGCGGCCTGTTTGATCTCAACCACTTTCAGTGTCGGCTCCTGTTCGGCCTCCTCAAGGGGAAGGTCCCCGGTCATTTCAAGTTCATCCACCTCTTTTAGCAGCTCTTTTCTGGAGGGTTTCCTGCCTTTTTTGGCTACGGGGCGTTTGCCCGGTCTTTCATTTGCCTCCGGTTCAACTTTGATTTTTTTAGCCGGGGCATCCCTTTCACCCTTCGATTCGCTCGGAGTGTCAACCTTGGATTCCACTTCCGGTGCCGCATGAGTAACGACCTTGGCGGTGGGAATAGCCGAGCCAACAGAACCGAGATTTTTTTCAATCTCAAGCGCGGTAATGGGGAGGGAATTCGATCCTGTCCTGGAGGGTTCACTTTCCTTCGTCGGCGCTTCGACCTCCGGAGTCTCACCAGCCTCCGTAACGCCATCGGCCAATCCACCCGCCTCATCAGCCGGAGGCATTTCCTCCTCCTTGCCCTGGGAACCTTTTTCGTCCGGAACATCCCCGGACAAAACAGCTTCCTCCTCTGCCGGGCCTTCCTCCCCTGCCGAGGCCTCCTCCAGACGGACTTCCACCTCGGCTTCCTTCGCACCCTTTCGCACTGAAACGATCCTGCGCGTACCGGTGTCCCTCTCCACGGGCTTACCGACAAGCATGTCTTTGACCATTTCTACGAGGCTCAGATCAACATTGCTTGTGACGTTTACCACGTCAAAACCCATGGCCTTCAGCTGCGAGAACAGATCTTCCGGATCCAATCCCAGTTCGGTGGCAAGATCTTCAACCCGAACCATACTCATGCTTTTTTTCCTCCCTATCAACCCTGACCTATTACCTCACCGCAAGATAGCGGATGATCGCCACTTCAATAGATGCCGCCAGCCCGGCGTCCCTGACAAGCAGAACACTACGGAGACCCTTTCCAACCGCAGCGCCCAATTCAGCCCTGCCAAGGACCTTATGGACCGGTACTCCCCCGGCCATTAAACGCCGCACAAGTTTCACGGCAATACCGTCTGAGGCGTCTTCGGCAACGATGGCAAGCCAACGTGTATTGCATCCTCTTCGGATTTCTCTGACCACGAGGTTGGTCCCTGAAACAACTCTTCCACCCCTTTGCGCCAGTCCCAGCAGTAACAGAATCCTTCCCTTCAAAACCGAGGCGATGGAACCGGAAAGTTCCTCCGGGCCGCCAACGGAAATCGGGTCACTTTTCAGCGCCCTTGCCAGCCGTCCCTTGCACGCAGCCTCAACACACCCCCTGGCCGGGCAGACGTAAGCCCCCCTTGCGGGAACCTTTCCCTTCAGGTCGATCAGGACCTTGCCGGTGACCGGGTCCGCTACAATGCGTATCATCTCCCCCTTGGGATGTCTTTTTCCACAGCCGGTACATGTCCTGACAGGCTCGGAACGAGGAGGCATTGTTCAGTTCCCGGGATCCCCTTCGGGTCCTTCAGCCCTCTCCCGAAGCCTTTCCAAGGTCTTGGGGCCGAGGCCGGGAATACGCAGGAGATCTTTGTCCGATGCGTTGCGTATGGCTTCCGCGTCCCCGAAACCGGATTCCTTGAGGGAATCCACGATTTTGGCTGATATGCCGGAAAAAAGGTTCTCATCCTCCGGGCCTTCTTTCCCCTGCTCTTTCTCCAACTTCTCGGCCTCTGCCTGCGATTCGCTCTTGATGGTAATGTTCCAATTGGTAAGGCGGGCTGCAAGACGGACGTTCTGCCCATTCCTCCCAATGGCCAGGGAAAGTTCCTCATCGGCGACGATGACTCCCATGCTCTTGTCCGCCTCGTTGATAATCACTCTCGTCACCTGGGCAGGGCTGAGAGAACTGCTGACAAAGAGCGCGGGATCCGAGACCCACGGGATAATATCTATCCGTTCGCCCCGCAGTTCATTGACCACGGCCTGCACCCTGGACCCCTTGACGCCGACACAGGCCCCAACGGGATCAACGTTGGGATCGTGGCTGACAACGGCGATTTTAGAACGGGCGCCGGGTTCCCTGGCCGCGCTTCGGATCTCGACGATGCCCTCGGCAACCTCCGGGACCTCCAGATCGAACAGTTTCAGGAGAAAATTAAGGGAAGACCTGGACAGGACAACCTGAGGGCCTTTGGCGACCTGCTTAACCTCAAGGATGTATGCCTTTATCCGGTCGCCCTGCTTATATCGCTCCCTTGGAACCTGTTCCTTGGCGGGAATCTCCGCCTCGGTTTTTCCAAGGTCAACGATGATCGCCCCCCTCGAAAACCCGTGGACGATGCCGTTGATAATCTCCCCGACACGTCCCGAGTAATTCTTGAAGATCATCTCCCTTTCAGCCTCCCGCAGTTTCTGCACAATGACCTGTTTGGCGGTCTGCGCGGCAATACGGCCGAACTCGTTGGCATCTATCTCTATCTCCACCTCGTCACCCGGCATGACATGGGGGTCAAGCTGTCTCGCATCAAGAAGGGATATCTCCATGGAAGGATCCCCGACCTGGAGAGCCACCTCCTTACGCTGGTAAATTTCAATCCTCCCCGTCTGGCGATCCATTCGGGCAAACATATCCGTACCCGATCCATATACCTTTCTGGCAGCGGTCACGAGGGCCGCCTCGATGGCCTCGACGAGGGATTCCTGGTCGATTCCCTTTTCCCGCTCCAGCTGAGCAAAGATAATCATTAGTTCCTGGTTAACGGTCATTCTCCATTACCCCTCTTCTTAACGCCCCCATCCGGCACAATTGCGATGCGGGCCTCTTTCCATTTCTAAAGATTGATAGGGCCGTAAAAAGTCCATTTATGACTTTTTACGAAGTCATCAAAGGCTGAAATCAAGCCTTGCGGAGGACATATCTTCCATGGGCACTTCCACCAGGGTCCCATCGGCCATCCGCACCTGCGCCATCCCGTTTTCGACGCCCTCCAGAATCCCTCGGATCTTCTTTCTTCCTGCAACCGATCGATGGGTTCTGATAAGGATCTGACGCCCCGCAAAGCGTTCAAAATCCCCCTCATTCTTCAGCGGTCTGTCAAGACCCGGAGATGAGACCTCAAGGTGATACCGAACGGAAATCGGATCTTCCACCTCAAGGTGAACGCCCAATTCCTTGCTTACCGCCGTGCAGTGAGCCACCTTCACCCCATCTTCATGATCAATGGTCACCCTCAGGACCCACCGTCCATCCTCGCTCCTGAAGGCCACATCCACCAACTCAAGGCCAAGCCGTCCGGTAATAGGCTCCACAATCCGGGTGATATAGTCTACTATGCCGTGGGTGTCCATGGCCGTGCCTCGATATCAGACCGTAAACAGCGAAGAAAAGCGAAAAGTGTCATTTTCACTTTCCTCACAAATCTTCGATTTGAGCGCCCCTAAGCGGGCGCTTTGATGACTTTTTGCAAAGTCATCAAAATTCGACCCATAAAATACAAAAGAGCGGGACTTGCCGCTCTTAAACGAAGATAACCCGGTGTTCTCAAGACCACGCACACTGCTCAGAGCCTTCTGGGTGGACTCGCAATAAATCCACCGTTAAAGAAGCGATAACCGGGTAGTATTTAGCATAACCCCATGGGCAATGCAATACCCGGAGTGGAGCAGGGATAGTCCAGGGTTCATCCGCCTTCGTTCCCTGAACTACGACGTGACAGGCCGGCGTGACAGGAAGTCCAGAGTCCAGGGTCCAGAGTCCAGAGAAAAAGCAGACGCGGGGACACGGAGCATGGAAGAGCAGTTCCTGGTACCTAGTTCCTGGTGTTTCAGGAAATGCGCGGTTTGAACTTGAATTTAACCAGGCACTAAGCACTAGGAACCAGGAACTGTCTTTACACAAACACCATTATGAAGCGGACCAGGAAATAGATCGACAGGAGCAGGAGAACAGCCCCTAAAAATACCGTGATCCTATGCTCAAGTTTTGGGGTGATGAACCTGCCGGCCTTTTTCAACGCCAGGGCCAAAACAGTCAGATAGGAGGCGATCCCCAATCCACCCGCCAGAAGAAACAGGGATGAAGATACCGCGTTGTAGCTTTGAACCAGCCCCAGGCTCTTGACAAAGGAGGCGCATACCAGCCACCAGAGCATCATGGGCGGATTGATGACGGCCAGGGAAAACCCCACAAAGAGAGACAGGCCGTAATCTTCAAGCAATACATCCTTAACCTTTATCTCTTTCCGGCTCCCGTGCCGGGTAATCGTAAAAATACCCAATATCGCCAGGATCCCCGCCCCCGCTAGCCAGAAGATCGCCTCGACCTTTCTGTTGTGCAGAAACGGCGCGAAACCGAACATGGCTATAAAACCATACATCACATCCGATATTACAGAACCCAGCACGACCATCATCGCCTGGGGCACATAACCGTTCAGGGAACGCTTTGCAATTTCTATTTGGGTGGCCCCGATGGGAATGGCTGTGAGGAATCCCATCACGTAAACCAGGGGCATCAGCAATAAGAGTTTCAATTCATAGAACCTCTAAAAAAAGAGTCCAAGGTCCAGAGTCCAGTGTCCAGAGTTTCAGTAACTTCGATACCTCGACACCTCGATAGCCAAACTTCCATACACCCATACCCCCATACCCCCGTGTCTCCGTGGCCACTCTTCCATTCGCCCATGCTCCCAAGCACTCATGTACCTCCTCGTCACCGCCTGCCCCGAGTCTCGTCGAGGGGCATCCCCGCATCCGCCTTTCCCCTCTCTGGACTCTGGACTCCGGACTCCGGACTCTGGACTCTGAAACGCGTTCCGCGTTTCAGGTAGTCTGTCACGTCCCCCGCGATCTTCTCCGTGTCCAGGTAATCAAAGCAGCGAACCTTCCGGCACGTTTTTGCCCTTTTGTTTACACATGTAATGTTTCGGCATGGGCTTTTCGAGACATAAACATTCGAAGACGCATTCTGATGCGAGGGAAGATAACCTTTCAAATTGGAATCGTACCCATAGATCCTCGAAGATGTGGCGCCGAATATTGAGAATACGGCGGTCCGGTTCCTGAAAACAGACCTGCCGGATTTTGAAACTTTCAAGGCCGATGCCAGATGGAGAGGGCCCGTATCACCCGTAATGTAAACGTCTGAGAGATCAATCAGTGCGACATAGCAATCCAGGGGAATTGATTCAGGTACGATATGTATTTTCCCCCGCATATCCGCCGGGAGCATTTCCAGGAGGGCCTGTTCAATGCCCTTCTTTACATGCCCGGCGCCCATCAGGATAGTAACGCCCCCAGCCGATCTCAGGAGTCTTTTCAACAGGTCCGCCTGATAATCCAGGGGAATCCGTGTAAACGGGGAAGTCGTATCGGGATTGTAAAGCAGTATGGGCCCTCCGTGAAAAATTCCTTCATGGACCAGAAACTCCTCTGCCTTCACCAGGGCGTCATCTGAAAGATAGACGGTCGTCCCCCTGAAGGTTCTCTTCCTTTCCAGACCTGTTATATCCGAAAGGAGCGCGTAAATGAACTGATCCGCCTGATACAGGATATTGTTTATCCGGTTTTTCTCATGGTCCCCGTACAGAAGCATATAGACCATCGCATCAGGGCCGATTACAATCGGGCCCCCGGCGCTTCCGCTGAAAACCGAAGCATCAAAAAACGGACAGAAATTGAATATGACATCGTAATCTTCCTTTTGTACAGCATCCCTCAAAGCCTCGATATCGCCGTCATCCGGTACGGGGGAACCGCTGAAAACAGGAAGAAGGACCGATATATGCGGATTGCCCTGAATCAACGGCTCTGCATTACGGTTGACGACATAGTCGATCCGCGCATCCGGGAAAAACCGCTTCAGGGCACAGACGGCCACCTGCAGGTTAACCGCATCTCCAATGTTCAGATCGCCCACCACCAATATACGGCGAAATCCATTTTTGAGTGCACGGCTCAACCTTTTCCTGCCGGCCTTCAGGGCGGATTCCAAAAGGATTCTGTTTATGGGTGAATTGGACAGAAGAAGATCCAGCAACCGCGCGCCGAACCGTGGGAATCTGTCCGTCAGCGTGGATGTCAGATGAAAAAAACTGTCTTTTATTCGTTGTGATCGCTGAATGACGCCTGCCTCGCGCCCCGGATGAGTTCTCTGACCGCCCGGACAACACCCTCCACGGGAACCTTGCTTTCCTCCCCGGTCGCCCGGTGACGCAGCTCCACGTTTCCCTCCTTCAGGCCCTTCTTACCAACCGTCACCCTGATGGGAATCCCTGTCAGGTCCGCATCGTTGAACTTGACGCCGGGACGCTCATCCCGATCATCGTACAGGACTTCCACACCCCCATCGCACAGGGCGGCATAGATCCTGTCCGCGGCCTCGTGTACCTCGGGATCGGTGATGTTCAGGCAGAGGAGGCTTGCGGCGAACGGCGCAATGGGGAGAGGCCAGATAATACCCCTTTCATCATAATTCTGTTCTATGGAAGCTGCAACGGTCCTTCCAACCCCGATTCCAAAGCAGCCCATCTCGATAGTCCTCTCCTGGCCTGTCTCATCCAGAAAGACGGCTTTCATGGCCTCACTGTATTTTTTGCCGAGGTAGAATATGTGCCCCACCTCGATCCCCCGGAGGAAAGACAACTTTCCCCCGCACCGGGGACATGGATCCCCCTCCCGGGCCTCTCTCAGGTCGGCAAAAGCCGTCACCTCAAACAGGGAAAGGTCAACACCTACCACATGGACGTCCTTCTCATTGCCGCCCGTGACGAAGTTCGACATGAAGGCAACGGCGTTGTCGGCATATACCGGAAGATCGATTCCCAGAGGACCGGCAAAACCTGTGGGGGCACCGGTGACCCTTTCCACCACTTCGGGGTCAGCCAGGTCCATGGTCTCATCGCCCAACATCCGACGTACCTTGACCGGATTGACCTCGTGGTCCCCGCGCACGAGTACGGCCACGGCCTTTTTCTCTCCCGACAGGATAATCGTCTTGACAAGATCGGTAGGTTCCAGACCGAGAAACGCCGTGACTTCGTCCACGGTCCGCCGCCCCGGGGTTTTAACTTTCCGAGTCCCCTTCCCGCCGGTACCGGGCGCCGCAGAGCCCCCGGACTTGCTCTCCCCCATAGCTTCCACGACTGGATCACCGGTGGAGGAGGCAACATCCGCCATCTCAAGGTTGGCGGCGTAATCACATGAATCACAGCTTACCACCCGGTCCTCCCCCGTATCCGCCAATACCATGAATTCATGGGACAGGCTTCCACCGATCTTTCCCGTATCGGCCTCAACAGCCCTGAACTCAAGACCACAGCGTGAGAAGATGGCCGTGTAGGCATCGTACATCGCCCTGTAGCTGGCCTCCGCCCCGTCCTTGTCCCTGTCGAAGGAATAGGCGTCCTTCATAGTGAACTCACGCCCCCTCATGAGGCCGAAACGCGGCCTGATCTCGTCCCGGAATTTTGTCTGGATCTGATAGAGCGTAACGGGCAACTGTCTGTAGGAACGGATCTCCCGCCTTACAAGGTCGGTCACGATCTCCTCGTGGGTAGGGCCGTAGCAGAATTCACGGCCATGGCGGTCTTTTATGCGAAGCAGCTCCTTTCCGTAGAAGTCCCAGCGGCCCGTTTCTCCCCAGAGTTCGGCAGGCTGAATGCTCGGGAGAATAACCTCAATGCCCCCGGCGCGGTCCATCTCCTCCCTGATGATACCCTCCACCTTCCGGATGACCCTGAGTCCCATGGGCAGGATATCGTAAATCCCGGCGGCGACTCGGCGTATCATCCCGGCCCTCAACATGAGCTGATGACTGACGATTTCAGCGTCCGCGGGCACCTCACGAAGCGTTGGAAGGAAATATTTCGAATATTTCATGAATTCTCCCGTATCGGGTTGTTAATCCCTGGTCCAGAGTCCAGTGTCCAGAGTCCAGTGTCCAGAGTCCAGAGTCCCTTACTTCTCTACCCCCTGTGCCTTCGTCCACTTCTGCTCCAGTCTTCTCACCTCATCCATCAAAGCATCCACGGCCTCGTGGAGTCCCACCTTCCCTTTAACCTTCCCCTCCACGAAAAGGATGGCGACGCCTTTCCCCCCTGCGATGCCCGCGTCGGATTCCCGGGCCTCTCCCGGCCCATTTACGGGACATCCCATTACGGCCACCTTCAGCGGAGCGGATATGTCCCTCAACCGCTTTTCCACCTCGGCGGCCAGACCCGCCACGTCCACCTCGGTTCGGGCGCAGGTTGGGCAGGCCACAACCCATGGACCGCCCCTCATTCCCAGGGACTGAAGGATCTCGATGCCGGCTCGGACCTCGGGAACCGGGTCCCCCGACAGGGAAACCCTGAGCGTGTCGCCTATTCCCTCTGAAAGAAGAAGCCCCAGAGCCACAGAAGTCCTCACCGAGCCGCAAAGGGCGGTACCTGCCTCAGTAACACCGATATGGAGCGGATAATCGACCTCCTCGGACAGGAGGCGATAGGCTTCCACCGTTTCCATGGGGCCGGACGCCTTGACGGAGAGTTTGAGTTCGTGAAACCCCATCCCCTCCACCAGGTCCACGGAGCGCAGACAGCTTTCCACCAGCGCCCCGGGGGTTGGGTGCCCATATGACTTGAGGATATCCCTCTCGAGGGATCCGGCGTTGACACCGATCCTGACGGAAGCTCCCTTATCCGCGGCGGCCCTGATCACTTCCCCGACTTTTTTTACCGACCCGATGTTGCCCGGATTTATTCTCACGCCGTCGGCCCCGGCGTCAAGGGCCCCGACGGCAAGACGGTAGTCAAAATGGATATCGGCGACCAGGGGAACCCTCACGTTGGCCCTCAGCCGGGCAAAACCTTCGAGGGAAGGGATGTCGGGGACGGAAATTCGAATGATATCACATCCCGCCTGGGCGAGGGCCTGCACCTGGGCCAGTGTTCCATCCACATCCGCGGTGGGCGTATTCGTCATGGACTGAACGGAGACCGGGGCCTCTCCCCCCACCGCAACGCGCCCAACCTCAATACTCCGGGTAAGCCTCCGGGGGGCCGTCACACTGTTTGCCGGCAAGGTCATCTGCCCGAAAAAAGCCGCAGTATATCATTGTAGGAAACGACGACAATGAGAAGGATAAGAAGAGCGAACCCTATCCGCTGGGCGGTCTCACGAACATGAGGAGTAAGGGGCCTTCCCTTGATCTTTTCCAATCCCAGGAAGAAAAGGTGCCCGCCGTCGAGTACCGGGACAGGCAGTAGATTGAGAATTCCAAGCTGCAGGCTTAAAAACGCCATAAACGCGATAAACTCGGAAAGGCCGGCCCGGGCCGCCTGGCCGGTCACCTGGAAGATCATGATTGGACCGCCCAGAAATTTTATGGAGGCGTGGAGGGTGATCATGTCCCATAGGAAGCCGAAGGTCAGTTTCAGCAGCTCAATGTTTCGCTTAAACCCCCTGGAAATGGACTCCATGAACCCGAACCGCCGGGTGATTGTTTCACTCTTGGGTGAAATACCGATAAAACCCCGTCCGGTTTTTTCGTCCAGACGGGGGGTCACCTGAACCTGCAGTTTCTCGCTGCCCCTTTTCACCACGACGGTGATGGTTTTATCGGGGCTTCCGTGAATGACCTGGGCCATTTCGTTCCAGTGGGTAACGGGCAGCCCTCCAACAGCCAGAATCAGGTCTCCCTCCTTTATCCCGGACTTCTCAGCGGGATATCCGGGCGCGAGGGAACCGACAACAGGAGCCATGGGGGGGAAAACACCGAGCCCGCTGTTCCCTTTAAGGTCCTTTCCCGCCACGACGATGGAAAGCGTACGGTTGTCCCTGACCAGGTCAACGGTGGCCGTCTCACCGGCGGCTGCGGATACGGCCTTGAAAAGGGCCTCCCAGTCGCCGGTCTTCTCTCCGTTAAACCTGACCACAAGGTCCCCGGGCCGGAGCCCGGCCGCCTCCGCAGGACTATCGGGGGCAACCCAACCCACTTCAACGGGCCGCTCAAAGAAGGCCGGGATGTTGATCCCGATCATGAACATCATGGGCATCAGGATGAAAGCGAGGATGAGGTTCATGACAGGTCCCGCCGCGACGATTCCAGCCCGCTGTCCCGGGGAACGGGTACTGTACATCTTTGGATCCTGCGGATCTGCGACCTCATCAGGGTCCTCCCCCCGCAGTTTGACGTAGCCTCCAAGGGGAATCCACGAGACGCAGTATTCCGTGTCTCCTTTTTTTACCCCGAACATCTTCGGGGGAAAACCTAAGGAGAACCTGTCAACTCCAACCCCCATGGCTTTTGCCACCAGGAAATGGCCTGACTCATGAACGAGAACAAGGATGCCAAGGACTGCTATAAAAGAAAGGATGGTAGTCATGGTTTAAATTTCAACTCCCTGATAATGGACCGTGCGGCCTTCCTGGCCCAACGGTCGCAGTGGAGGATCTCGGTCAGTTTTGATTCATCGGCAGGCGGGGTCTGATCCATGACCTTCCGGACAACGACCTGTATTTTTCTGAACGGAAGCTTCCCATCCAGGAAAGACTCAACAGCCACCTCGTTAGCGGCGTTCATGGCCGCCGGCACGCCTCCGCCGGCCGTCAAGGCATCATAGGCCAGCTTGAGACACGGAAACTGCTGTGCATCCGGCCTGAAAAATTCGAGGTTTCTTACCGCCGCGAGATCCAGTGATTTGAACGGCAAAGGCATCCTGTCGGGATAGGAAAGAGCGAAGGAAATGGGAATACGCATATCGGTTATCCCCATCTGGGCAAGGGTCGAGCCATCCACAAACTCCACCATGCTGTGAACGACGCTCTGGGGATGAATCAAGGTGTCAATGGATTCCCCGTTAAGCCCGAATAACCAGCTTGCCTCAATAATCTCAAACCCTTTGTTCATCATGGTCGCCGAGTCAACCGTGACTTTGGGGCCCATCTTCCAGCGAGGGTGATCCAGGGCCATTTCCGGGGTTACCCCATCAAGAAATCTTGAGTCCTTTCCAAAGAAGGGCCCCCCCGACGCGGTCAGGATCAGCTTGCGGACACCCTTTCGGTCCTGTCCAAGGAGGACCTGGAAGATAGCGGAGTGTTCGCTGTCCACAGGAAGGAGACGCGCTCCATGCCGTTCCGCCTCCATGGTAATGGCGGCTCCCGCCGCCACCAGGGCCTCCTTGTTGGCCAACGCTACGACCTTGCCGGCGCTAACCGCGGCGAAGGTCGGCATTATACCGGCAGCCCCTACGGCGGAGGAGACCACAATATCCGCTTCCCGGAGCGTCGCGGCCTCAAGGATTCCATCGAGCCCCGAGAGAACGGTTATCCCGGTTCCAACAAGCATCTCTTCCGCACGTGCCGCCGATTCCTCATTAAAAAGGGACACAAGAAGCGGGTGAAACCGCCTCGCCTGTCCGACTATCCCCTCGAAATCGGAGTTGGAAGCCAGCGCTACAACCTTGATATTCTGTGGAATACGCCCGGCAACGTCAAGGGTGTTTCTGCCGATGGATCCCGTTGAACCGATGAGCGATAACCGCCTCATCAAAACCCGCTCCGGGAAAGTTGGACGAGGTAATAGAAAACGGGAACAGCGAACAGAAGAGAGTCAATCCGATCCAGTATACCTCCGTGCCCCGGGATGAGGGAGCCTGAGTCCTTCACGGAGGCACCCCTCTTAATGGCCGATTCCACCAGATCCCCCAACTGCCCGGCAAAAGCGATTATCAGGCCGGCTGCCATAATAAAACTCAGGCTCCAGTTGAGGGAAGACAGGTAATAGAAGGCCACCGAAACCGGCAGGGAGGAAACCAGGCCGGCCAGAAAACCCTCCACTGATTTATTGGGGCTGACGGTGGGCGCCAGCTTCCTCTTGCCGAAGGCGCTCCCGAAAAGATAGGCGGAGGTATCACACGTCCAGATAACGAGGAGGAGATAAAACAGGGCTATCGGACCCTGGGAGCCTCCCAGGAAAAGGACCGCGTGGGTGAGTGCCCATACGGGAAAAACGAGGACGAAAACACCGTTCGCAATGCCCCGAGCCGCACCCTTGGCCCGATACCCGACAAGACCGGCGATCATAAGGATCAGGACCGAGGCGGCCAAACCGGATGCCAGTCCGGTTTCCCCGCCCTTCCAGGCACATGCGGGCATAATGAAAGCCCCAAGGATTGCCATACCCGTCGGGAAGGATTCCCCGGGGGCGACCAATTTCCTCATCTCCACTACGGCGATGACGTTAATGGCGGCCACCAGGATGACACCAACGAGGGGGGGAGCAGCCAGAAGGATCAGGAGGACGGCCGGACCCAGGACCAATGCCGACAGGACACGTTTCATTTCAGGTTCCTCACCTGTCCGGACGTCATGCCGAAACGCCGTTCCCGCCGGCTGTACTCCTCTAACGCAAGCTGAAGGTCCTCCCTGGAAAAATCCGGCCAGAGCTTATCGGTTATGTACAGCTCGGCGTAGGCGATCTGCCACAGGAGGAAGTTGCTGATTCTCATCTCCCCGCTTGTCCTTATGAGAAGGTCGGGATCCGGAATCCCGGAAGTGGCCAGGCAGGCGCCGAAGGCATCCTCATCGAGGGCGTCCATATCGCCCCCCGATCTCAGGACCTCCTCGGCGAAACGTCTGGCGGCATCCAGGATGTCCTGACGTCCGCTGTAGCTCAGGGCGAGAATAAGAGTGGTTCCATCGTTGCCCGCTGAATCGTCCACAACCTTGTCGAGTGTTTTTTTCACATTTTCGGGGATGTCGGCAGTCCTGCCGATGGTCATCAGCCGGATGTTATTCCTCATGAAGGTTTTAAGCTCTCTTTTGAGGAACTGGTCGAGAAGGGTCATAAGGCCCCCCACCTCATCGTGAGGCCTTCTCCAATTCTCCCGGGAGAAGGCGAAGAGGGTCAGGTACTTCACGCCCTGCCTCGCGCATTCCTCGACCACGGTCCGAACGGCCTGGACTCCCGCCCGATGGCCGGCGATCCGGGGAAGCCCGCGGGCCTCGGCCCACCTTCCGTTGCCATCCATGATAATGGCGATATGGCCGGGTATCTTAACACTCACGGGATATAGGAACCTGCTGGTTCGGGGGGATGTTGGGCCGGCGAGACCTTAGACCTCGAGGATCTCTTTTTCCTTGTTTCGGAAAGCATTGTCCACCTTCGCAATGAACCGATCCGTTATCTTCTGTATCTCATCCTGGGCCCGCCGAAGATCGTCCTCGGAGATCATCTTTTCCTTTTCATAATTCTTGGCCTCAGCGATGGAGTCCCTTCGGAGGTTCCGGATGGCGACCTTGCAATCCTCGCCGTAGCGTTTGGCCACTTTTACGAGCTGAACACGCCTCTCCTCGGTTAGAGCGGGTATGGGAATCCGTATGACCTTCCCGTCATTCGAAGGTGTCAGACCCAGGTCCGAACGCATGATGCTCTTCTCGATATCCTTGATCAGGGACGGATCCCAGGGCTGGATAACGATCAGACGGCTTTCCGGGATGGAGAGGGTGGCCACCTGGTTGAGAGGGGTTGGTGAATCGTAATAATCGACGGTGATACCGTCAAGGATGGCAAGGGAAGCCCTTCCGGTGCGGAGGGTCGCCAGCTCCCTTCCAAGGGATTCAATGGATCTGCCCATATTGTTTTCCGCATCCTGGTAGAGTTCCTTGAGCATCACTCTTCCTCCCCTGTCACCATTGTCCCGACAGGTTCCCCCAACACCGCCTTTATCATGTTCCCGCGTTCCTTCAGATTGAATACCACGATAGGCATATGGTTGTCCATGCACAGGGCAATGGCGGTGGCATCCATGACCATCAACCCTCTGTTCAGAACATCCTTAAAGGTCAACCTGTCGAACTTTTCGGCCTGGGGGTGAGTCATGGGATCCTGGGAATACACCCCATCCACCTTCGTAGCCTTCATGAGTATATCCGCACCGATCTCCATGGCGCGAAGGGCGGCGGCCGTATCGGTTGTAAAAAACGGGTTGCCCGTTCCGGCGGCGAAGATGACTACCCTTCCCTTCTCCAGATGCCTGATGGCCTTTCGCCGTATGTAGGCTTCGGCGACCTGGCTCATCCCGATTGCGGACTGAATCCTCGTTGGAACCCCAAGGTTTTCAAGGGTGCTCTGAAAGGCGAGGGCGTTGATCACCGTTGCGATCATCCCCATGTAATCCCCGGTTGTACGTCCAATGACCGAACCACTGTCGGCGGCGCCTCTGAAAATATTCCCACCGCCGATAACCACGGCAACGTCCACTCCCATACTGTGGACCTCCGCAACCTCCCTGGCGATGATCTCAACCTCCGAAAAATCAAGCCCGGCCTGTCGCGACCCGAGGAGCGCCTCTCCGCTTAACTTCAGGATAACCCGCTTATATTTTGACCTGGCTTTGCTCAATTTTGACAACCTCGCAACAAGTCTCTTCGATTCTTTTTCCTTCGGTGGGGAATGGCTTCCTTCCCCTACCTCGCGGGCTAGCTAACAGGCAGCCGTTTTTTCCTGTCCTTCACCGATTTCAAAACGGGCGAAACGCCGTATCTGAACGTTCTCACCCAACTTTCCGGCTACTGATTTGACATAATCCAGGACCTTGGTTCCTTTCTCCCTTATGAATTCCTGATCCTCCAGGCAGATTTCCTGAAGGTATTTGTCAATTTTCCCGTCAACGATCTTGTCGACAATCTTCTCGGGTTTGCCCGATTCTGTGGCCTGAGCCCTGTAAATCTCGCGTTCCTTGTTCAAGAGGTCCTCCGGAACCTCATCGGCCCGCAGGTACAGCGGATTGGCCGCGGCCACCTGCATTGCCAAGTCTGAGACAAGGTCCTTGAAATCATCGGTTCTGGCCACGAAATCGGTCTCGCAATTTACCTCGATGAGAACCCCGATCTTGCCGCCCATGTGGATGTAGGATCCAACAACTCCCTCGCTGGCCTGTTTACCGGCCCTCTTCCCCGCTGCTGACAGACCCTTCTTGCGAAGGAAGGCGACGGCCTTCTCGGCATCCCCATCGGACTCCACGAGGGCCGTCTTGCAATCCATAAAACCGGCCCCGGTTTTTTCCCTGAGTTCCTTAACCATTGATGCACTGATCCCCATCACTTTTCCTCCTCACCGGCTGTCTCCGGTTCTTCAACGGCCGGCTCACCGACCGCGGCATCGGCCTCTTCATTCACGTCTGGTACCGGTTTATCGTCCGGGGCATCGGCGCCGGTGACCATACCCAGATCGTCAGCCCCTACAAGCTGTTGTCCCTCGATCACTGCGTCGGCTATCTTTGAAGCGAAAAGCCGAATGGACCGTATGGCATCGTCGTTGCCGGGGATGACGTAGTCCACCAGGTCCGGATCACAGTTTGTGTCAACCACGGCGATGAGAGGGATACCGAGCTTGCGAACCTCTTTTACCGCGATTTCCTCTCTCTTAGGATCCACGATAAAGACCGCGTCGGGAAGTTTGCCCATGTCTTTAACGCCCTCAAGGTTGCGGGCCAGTTTGTCCTTCTCTTTCTGCAGACCCAGGATCTCCTTTTTGGTAATGCCGCCCCAATCCTGTTCCTTATCCATGGCCTGAATCATTTTCAGGCGGGCAACGCTCTTCTTTATGGTGGCAAAATTGGTGAGAAGCCCACCGAGCCACCGGTGATTTACATAGGGCATCTGGCAACGCCCTGATTCCTCGACAATAGAGTCCTGTGCCTGTTTCTTCGTCCCCACGAAAAGGATAACCCCTCCCTCCGAGGACAGCTCACGGACGAATCTGTAGGCCTCTTTGAAACACCGCAGGGTCTTCTGCAGATCTATAATGTAGATCCCGTTGCGATCACCGAAAATATATTTCGCCATCTTCGGGTTCCACCGGCGGGTCTGATGGCCGAAATGCACCCCCGCTTCAAGAAGCTGCTTCATTGTAATAATCGCCATTACTTCCTCCTGTTCCGTTCGGTTTTTTCCACCGCCCGTTCATCCCCATCGAGAACCACACCAGACCCTTCCAGCCCGGACGAAAGCTCCGCGCATCGAGCATTTCGGCCAAGGGTTTCAGGGCAACGGCGGGCACCACTCGCAAGGTCCAGGGCGTGCGTCATTATAAATGAAGTCATCAAACAGTTTTAAGTATCAGAAATCAGTCAAGGCCGCAATGGGAAACGACAGGTCTCACAGGCGTGCTGCATCAACTTCGATATTCGCAGTTGATCCTGACATACTCCTCCGTAAGGTCGGTTGTAAGCATGGATGCCGCGCCCGTGCCGGAACCCAGGGAGATCCTGATGGTATAACTGTCCCGAACCATGATCTTAGCCGCATCCTCCTCCCGGTATCCTGACACAGGTTCACCTCCCCGCAATACGGCTACGTCCCCTATGGACAGGGAAAGGTCCTCGGGGTGAACCCCGGCGCCGGAATACCCCACTGCGACGGCAATCCTGCCCCAATTGGGGTCGGCGGCGGCAAGGGCGGTCTTCACCAGCAGGCTTTGGGCTACGGCACGGGCGACGAGTTTTGCCTGGGAGTTATCATCGGCTCCGACCACCAGCACTTCCACGACCCTGTCGGCCCCTTCGCCGTCCGCAACGACCTGTCTTGCCAATGCCCGACAAACCTCGCCGACTCCATCTCTGAAAAGATGTCTGTCCCTATCGCTGCCAAGCGCGGGTCCCATGCCGGAAGCCAGCATCAGGACGGTGTCGTTTGTGCTTGTGTCACCGTCAACCGTTACGGCATTAAAGCTCCCCTCCACGGCATCGTACAGGGTCCCATGAAGTTCTCCGGGGGGAACGGCCGCGTCCGTAAGAATGAAGGCGAGCATGGTTGCCATATTCGGGGCAATCATCCCTGCCCCTTTGGCGACACCCAGGACCCTGACAGGACCGCTTGAAAGGTCCAGATCCACAGCGGACGTCTTGCTGCGCGTGTCCGAGGTCAGGATGGCCCTTGAGAATATCTCCATCCCATCCTCGGAAAGCCCCATGACAAGGGGATCAAGGGCAGCACCCATATCTTTAATGGGCAGGGGAACCCCGACAACCCCGGTGGAACTGTTCAGAACCGATTCTTCGGAAATTCCCAGGAGCCGGCCCACATCCCGACAGAGCTTCCGGGCGTTTTCCATCCCCGCCTGTCCTGTCATGCAGTTGGCGTTTCCACTGTTGACAAGAACCGCCCTCGCGGTGCCTATTTCCAGCCTCTCCCGGCACAGGACCACAGGTGCGGCGGCCATGCTGTTGCCGGTAAAGACTCCCGCGGCCGACGCATCGGTTGAACAAAAGATCAGCCCCATATCCAGGCGTCCATCTCCCTTTTTACGAATATCACCGGATACGGCGGAGGCGGAAAACCCCGCAACCTTGAAATTTCTTACAGGTCCCATCGTCTATTCTTTCTTTCCGGGGAGAAGAATGTGGAATGTGCTTCCTTCTCCCTTACTGCTCTCTGCCCACAGTGCCCCATCCTGGAGCTCCAGGATGGTCCTGGCTATGGGCAGCCCCAGGCCGATTCCCGTGGGTTTGGTCGTCATGATATCTCCAAGCTGCCGGAACTTCTCGAAGATAACAGGAATCTCCTCCGCCGACATCCCTTCACCCAGGTCGGAGACCATGACCTCCACCCATCCGTCGGCAATGTCTTTGGTTTTTCCCAGGTCGGCGTAGGCTGCATAGACCGGAACGGTGGGCAAATCATCGTGCCAGCAGCCTGAGATTGCTATGGGTGTATCCTCAGGGGAGAATTTCACGGAGTTCTCCAGAATAAGGCCGAGGGCACGGGTGAAAAGAGTACGATCGGTATAAACACGGGCTCCCCGGAACCCGGAATGATCCTCCCTGACATCGCGTTCATGCAAGGTGCCTTCGAGGGCAGCCACCGCCTGGGAGACGGCGGATTGAAGGGGAATAAAACCCCGGTTCATCCCACTTCGCCCGGCCTCCAGACGAAACAGCTCCAGCATCCTGTCAATCAGATGGTTCAACAGGCCGGCGGACGTCTCGATGCGCCCGGCGTAATCGGCCAGGTCCTCCGATTTCCCCTGCACATCCAGCCCGTACAGCAGGTTCGCAAACCCCATAATCGAGGTCAATGGGGTCTTCAGTTCGTGAGAGATATTGAGAATCAGTTCGGTTTTATCCTTGTCCAGCCGAACGAGTTCCTGGTGGGCCTTCTCTAACGCCTGGGCCTTTTCCTCCAGACCTTTAAAGAGCCTCGTGTTGTCAACCGCCATGGCGACCTGGGCCGCGATGGTTACCAGAAGGTCCAGATCGGACCTGGTAAAGGCCTCTCCGTTGGTCTTATTATTGGCATTGATGACGCCCAGCACATTGTCGCCGTGCATGAGCGGGACACACAGGGCGGACTGGGTGGAATACTGTTTTCTGAATTTGGACGGTTTGAACCGATCATCCTTACTGATGTCATTGATAAGGACCGGTTCTCCGGTCTGGGCCACATATCCGGATATTCCGGAGCCAAGAGGCATCTGCGCCTTCCCGACAATCTCCTTCGGCAGCCCCATGGCCGCAGCGATGGTGAGATGATCCCCTTCAATGATCATCAGTGAGGCTGTCTCGATCTGAAGGGTTTCGGCCACGGCTTCAACCGTCTTCTGGAAGAGGACCTGCAGCATATCCCGGCTGGAGGACTCGCCAAGCTGCCTGAGGGTAAGCAGTTCCCTGGCCCAGGACTGCGACCGGACGATGATATGCTCGTTCTCGATGGACCGCCGGTAATCTGAAAATGCACTTTCGACCACATTCAGCAGCCTGTCCCGATTGATGGGCTTATAGAGAAAATCAAAGGCACCGCCCCTGATCATCTCGACCGCGTCATCAAAAGATCTGTATCCGCTCATACAGATAACGGGAAGGAGCCTGTTGCCGGCCTTAACCCTGCGAAGCAAACCGATGCCTGTCAGGCCATCCATAACGACACCTGTAATCACAATGTCCCAGGCCCCTTCCCCAAAGATCTCCAGGGCCTCCGCGCCCCCGGTCGCCCCCTTTGTATCCATGCCGTCGGAACGCAGGATTTCAAGGACTATCTCGAGAGTCACGCGGTCATTGTCCACCACCAGGACTCTTGGTTTATCAGGCAATGGGGTTACCGACAAATGCTTCCTCCTAGGCCACTGAACCACAGCATTTTTTATATTTCTTTCCGGATCCGCACGGGCACGGGGCATTGCGGCCGATTTTTGCCTCTTTTCTTCTCACCGTACCGGGCTTGGCTCTCTCCCCGCCCGATTCACCTCGGCCAAGCTGAATCCTCTGTTTCTTCCTTTGAGGAAGATCCTCCTCCTCGCTGGTAACCTGGACCATGTAGAGTGTCGTGACGGTCTCGTCCCTGGCACGGGTCATCATCGTCTCGAACATTTCATACCCCTCGATCTTGTATTCCGAAAGGGGGTCCCTCTGTCCATAGCCCCGTAGCCCTATCCCCTCCCTGAGCTGGTCCATATTGTAAAGGTGGTCCTTCCATTGGGCATCCAGGACCTGGAGGAGGAATATCTTTTCCAGCCGGCGCATGAGTTCGCTCCCGAACTCCGACTCTCTCTCCTCGTACCTGGCGTGAGCGGTCTTAACGATGGATTCCCCGAGAGCATCCCTCCCGTTCTTCGCCTCCTCCATATCGGGCCGGAAACCGAAGATAGATAAGATGCGGTCACCAAGCCCGTCGAGGTCCCAATCTTCGATATAGTCCTTGGGATCAACGTAAATATCCATTGCCTCTTCGATGATCTCGTCCGCCATCTCCATGACCCAGTCGGAGAGGTCCTCGGATCCCAGGATGTTGCGCCTCTGGCCGTAAACCACCTCCCGCTGCTGGTTCATTACATCGTCATACTCGAGCAGATGCTCGCGGATATCAAAGTTATGCCCCTCGACCTTCCGCTGGGCATTCTCGATGGCCTTGGTGACCATGCTGTTTTCAATGGGCTGCCCTTCGGTCATCCCCAGCCTCTCCATCAGACCGGAGATCCTTTCAGACCCGAAGATCCTCATGAGATCGTCCTCCAGGCTGATATAGAAACGCGAGCTTCCCGGGTCGCCCTGACGCCCGGACCGTCCCCTGAGCTGGTTATCGATCCGCCTGCTCTCGTGCCGTTCCGTGCCCAGGATATGGAGCCCCCCGGCCTCCAGAACCCTCTGCCTTTCATCCTCGCAGATGGATTTGAACTCCTCGAGCAGCCGCTGATACTCCTCCCCTTCCGTGTCGCCGCCGGATTTGTTCCTGGCAAGGGATTCGGGGTTTCCCCCGAGGACGATATCCGTCCCCCTCCCGGCCATGTTTGTGGCAATGGTAACCGCACCCAGCCGGCCGGCCTGAGCCACGATCTCGGCCTCTCTCTCATGGTGCTTGGCGTTAAGAACGTGATGGGGGACCCCCGCCCGTTTGAGCATCCTGGAAAGGAGTTCGGAATTTTCGATGGAGGCGGTACCCACCAGGACAGGTTGACCCCGACGGTGAAGGTCCGCGATTTCCTCCCCCACGGCTTCGTTGAGCTCTTTTCTCGTCCGGAATATGACGTCGGGGTTGTCCTGCCTGATCATCGGCAGATGGGTGGGCATCACCAGCACGTCGAGATTGTAGATCTTCTTGAATTCGGCGGCCTCGGTATCGGCGGTGCCCGTCATTCCCGAAAGTTTATTGTACATCCTGAAATAGTTCTGGAAAGTGATGGATGCGAGGGTCTGGTTCTCACTCTCGATTTTCACCCCCTCTTTGGCCTCCAGGGCCTGATGCAGACCATCGCTGTATCGCCGCCCCTCCATGAGGCGCCCCGTGAATTCATCCACGATAATGACCTGTCCATCCTTTACAACATAATCCACGTCCCTTTTGAAAAGAACATGGGCCTTTAAGGCCTGTTGGACGTGGTGGTTGATCTCGATGTTTCCCGGTTCGTAGAGGTTCTCCACCCCCAGGAGTCTCTCCGTGTTCGCCACGCCATCCTCGGTGAGCATCACGCTTCTGGCCTTTTCGTCGATCGTGTAATGCACCTCCGGCCTCAGTCGCGGGATTATTTTGTCAACAGTGTAGTACTTGTCGGTGGATTCCTCGGCAGGACCGGAGATGATGAGAGGAGTCCTGGCTTCGTCAACAAGGATACTGTCGACCTCGTCGACGATGGCGAAATTCAACTCCCTCTGGACGTAGTCCTCGAGGCTGAATTTCATGTTGTCCCGGAGATAGTCGAAACCGAACTCATTGTTCGTTCCGTAGGTTACATCCGCGGCATAGGCGGCCTTTCTCCCGACATCGCCCATATCATGCCGTATAATCCCCACGGTCAACCCCAGGAAGCTGTATATATTACCCATCCACTCACTATCCCGGGTGGCAAGGTAATCGTTGACAGTCACGACGTGGACTCCATGACCGGTCAGAGAATTAAGATAGACAGCCAGGGTAGCGACCAGGGTCTTCCCCTCACCGGTCTTCATCTCCGTGATAGTGCCCTCATGCAGGAAAACACCCCCGATGATCTGGACATCGAAATGTCTCATGTTCAGTGTCCTGTGCGCGGTCTCACGGACCACCGCAAAGGCCTCGGGAAGAAGGTCATCCAGGGACTCACCCTTTTCGACCCTCTCCTTGAACTGTCCGGTCTTTGAGCGGAGCGCGTCGTCGTCCAGGGTCCTGATGGAATTTTCCAGGCTGTTGACCCGATCAACGATGGCCGCAACCCTTTTCAGCTCCCTTTCGTTCCTGCTCCCAAATATCTTTTTTCCTATGGCGCTGAGCATTCTATATCGGAGTCCTCTCTATTGATAACCAGAGTTCAGGGTCCAGAGTCCAGGGTCCATTAACCTTCGCCGGAGGCTACGGTGGCATGCGTTTAAAATTCCAGTTTTCCCTAACCCTGACGTTTGGTTTATTGTCCTTCTCCGCGTACGCAACAACCTCTGTGGCTCTGTGGTGAATTAATAAACACTTCCAAAGCTAATTTACCACCCTTCTAAAACCCTGTGATGCAGCCTTCAAGCCGGCTGCACTGTGGTGAAATAATGCAGTTTGAGGTTTGAGGTTCTTCGATACTTCGGCACCTCGATACTTCCATGCAACTTTATAGATTAGCACCTCAAGCCGGATCATGGGAGCCGAAAATATCCATTCAGGATAAAAACAACCCCGGAAGTCTCACTCCCGGGGTTTGAAATTCAGGACAACATGGAGGCTTGAACTGCGAAGTCATAAACGCGCCTACTTAAGGGACGCGCAAATCGAAGATTTTTGGTTCATCCGGCTAATGCGTACCTTTATTATTTTGCTGTCATTGCGAGCCCGAGTGAAACCATAGGCGTGGCAATCTCATGCGGAGCTGAAAAGATCGTCGCGGCGACCTCCGGTCGCCCACGGGATCGCTTCGCATAAGTTGCAGCTCGCGATGACAGACGGCGGGGTATGGTCCTCATCCAGGTACCCATTTACAGGATGATCCTAATTAAGTATATACCTCATAGGATTAACGGCCACCCCGTTAACCGCGACCTCGTAATGAAGGTGCGGCCCGGTGCTTCTTCCGGTGTTTCCGACAAACCCCACGACATCGCCACGTTTGACCTTCTGGCCGATCTTGACGTTAAGCTTGGAGCAGTGGCCATACCTGGTCGCGATCCCATAACCATGATCGAGAACAACAAGGTTGCCGAAGCCCCCTTCCCGACCTGCAAAGACCACAACCCCGTCCGCGGGTGCAATAATCGGCGTTCCCGTACGGGTCGCCACATCGACCCCCCTGTGCATCTCCCGCCTTCCTGTAAACGGGGATGTCCTGTACCCAAAACCGGAGGTTGTCCATCCTCTAACGGGCCATATGGACGGCGTGGAGGCCAGGAGCGATTTCTGATCTTCAAGATATTCCATCAATTCCTGGAAGCTTCGTTCCTGTATATCGGCTTCGGCCTTGACACGGGAAAGCTCATTCGTCATGCCCTTGAGAAGCGCCTGGTCCTGGAAGGTCACCTCCGAATCCATGGGATTGAACGGCTCCGGATTTTCGCCGCCGATCCCCATGATCTGCTCGGGATAGACCACCGAATCCAGGTTGGCCATGACACGCAGCTTAGTGTCAAAATGGCGAAGACGGTTCATCTCAGTCCGGATATCGTCGATGTCCTTGGCAAAGGTCAGCAGCTGTTTCTTCTGCTGCCTGGTTTCAAGGCGGAGGCGGTCAACATCCGAGACCATCTTCTTGACGCTATAGTAATCCGTCAAAAGATACGCCAGCCCGGCCATAACGATAAGGGAAAAGAACAGAACGCCGCGTACAAACAGTTTAGGGATCTGGTACCGGCGGACCCTGGTGGTCTCGTCCGGCACTACCATGATGGTATACTTCTTCTTCGTCACGCCGCAAACTCTCCCCTCGGAAGCTTGTATGCAACCTGGGTTTTGGTTTCAAAATTTCGGAAAAATTAACATACAAATCATGGAATTGCAAGTGGAGTGATCACCTTCCGGATACGATAATCGATTCCACTAAAAGCGTAGGAGCGCCCGTAGATCCGTAAAATTTGAGATCGTTTCCAACGGCAAGGACCCTGGAAAAGAGCTGAAAAAGGTTGCCGCTTACAACCGCGTTTCTGAACGGTTCCATCCTTTCTCCACCCCTGATGATGTATCCCGAAGCACCGAGGGAGAAATCCCCCGATACCCGGTCAACGGTGTGCAGACCCATCAGATCCTCGATCTGAAGAGCTACGCCCGGGGGAAGGGACTTTTCTGCGGGACTTTCCCCGGATCCCAGGATCAGGTTCGTGGCCCCCGGAGATGGAACCGACGACAAGGACCCCCTGAAACCGTTTCCGGTGGACTCTTTCCCCTCCTTGCCTCCTGTCCTGATGGTATGGAAACACCCGGCCATCACTCCACCATCCACCAGCAACCTGGATATCGGGCAGACCCTCTCGTCATCGAAGGGAACACTTCCCACTCCCCCCGGCAACAGCCCCTTATCGGCGAGACTGATCATGGGCGAGAAGATCTGCCGTCCCATTTTGCCCGTCAGACCGGATCGGCCTTTCTGTATCTCGTCGGCGGAGAAGGATGATGCCAGCACCTCAAGCAGGCCCACCGTGACCTTTGCGGGAATAAGCGCAGGATATTCACCTGTTTCCGGAGGGCCGCCGCCAAGAAGGCCGCCGGCCTCCAATCCGGCCCTCGACCCGACGGCATCAGGCTCCAGGTCCGACGAGTTCCGGCAGACCTGGTAATCGTAACCGGTCTGGGAGCCGGAATCGCTCTCGGCTACGGCCTGGACCCCCACGGAGAACAGAGTGTCCTCGTAGGACCACACCATCCCCCCCGACGAAATTGCCGTAACCCGATATTGCTCGGTATATGATGGCTTGTAGACCGTCGTTATCGCCGGGTGGGCGGCCATGGCTGAGGCTTCCATGGAGCATGCCATATCAATCTTCCGGTTCAAAGGCGCCTCAAACCCGGCGCAATGGAAAATGTTCCCGACGGTTCCTTCTTCGGTCGCGGTGGAAAAACGGTTCTCATCTCCCGAAGGTACGAGTTTAGCCCCCTCTACGGCGTCCTCCGCCATCCCCTTTATAGCCCCGTCATCAGGGTCGGTCACGTAGGCGAACCCGGGCCTGTTTCCCACCAATACACGGACAGCCGTAGAGGTCTCGCGGTTGCGGCGTGAGCCCTCTATGGTTCCATCCTTCACCTCGATGCGGGAGGAATCGATGAACCGCACAATGGCCTCCGCATCCTCCGCGCCCGAGGTAAGGGCTACCTCTCTTATCCTTTCAGCCAGAATTTGCAGCTTGTGTTGCATGTTTACCTCTAAGGATCATTACAAAAATGAGTGCCTGGATGTGAAACCATGGTAAAATAACAGACACTTCCAAAGCTAATTTACCACAGCCTGTCCTGAGCTTGTCGAAGGGCGTGACCACTCCCAGGTCACACCACAGGGTTACTAAACGGGGTAAACCAAAAAGTAGTATTTGTTTTACTTTAAAACCCTGTGGTACAGCCTGCAAGCGGCTGTACTGTGGTGGAACAACGTGTCCTGTCGCGGTGCGCCGCTCCTTAACCACAAACCTTATCGCCCTTCGACCACGCCGTCAGGATGCAGGTTCAATTCAATTCCTTAATAACGGCATGTTCGTCACAGTTGGGGAATTGAGGGCACTTGAGACAGTCCGCCCATATTTTCTGGGGAAGAGATTCCTTCGGAACCCTGGTAAAGCCCAGTTTCTCGAAAAACTCCGGCCTATAGGTCAAGGCATAGACCCTGGAGATCCCAATCTCCACAGCCTCCTTGAGACAGGATGCAACCAGGCCGCCGCCCACCCCATGTCCCTGGTAATCCTCCTCCACGGCAAGGGACCTTACTTCCGCCAGATCCTCCCAATTCACATGCAGAGCTGAACACCCGACGATTCGGTCATCCATCTCGGCAACAAAAAAATCCCTTATCCCCTCGTAGATCTCGCTCCTGGATCGTCCAAGCATCTCTCCCGCGGATGCGTATCCGTTGACAAGCCGATGGATGGCCGAGGCATCGCCGATTCGAGCTTTCCTTATATTCCAGCCGGAGTTACCCATTGAATTCCTCCAGCATTTCCCTCGCCGAACTCACAATGGCCGCGGTCAGTTCCATACCACCGATCATCCGTGCCAGTTCCCCTACCCTCTCATCCCCATCAAGAAACCTTGCCCGGATGACGGCTCGTCCCCCATGCTCCACCTTCTCGACCATGATGTGACGATCCGCGCAGGCGGCAACTGGAGCAAGGTGGGTAATGCACAGGACCTGGTGGTGGCCGGATATTTCCTTGAGTTTCCTGCCGAGTATGCCGGAGGTGCGTCCCCCGATGCCCGAATCAACCTCGTCAAAAACCAGTGTGGGAACCCCATCCGTGTGGGCCAGGATCGTTTTGAGAGCCAGCATCACCCTGGAAAGCTCCCCGCCCGAGGCTATCTTCCGCAGGGGCATAAGGGGCTCTCCCGGGTTGGTGGAAATAAGAAATTCCACGAGGTCCGTGCCCTTCTCGAAATGAGGGACATCCTCAAAGTCGACCTTGAACCTGATCCGTTCCATTGCCAGGTCGGCCAGTTCGGCCAGAACCCTTTTCTCAAGCCTGGAGGCGGCGGCCCGTCTTCCGGCGCTCAGATCCCGGGCTGATTTCACCAGGATTTCACCCAGCCTGTTTTCCTCGGCCCTGAGTGCGTCCTCGCTCTCCTGGCCCGTTTCCATCTCATCCAGTTCCCGTATAGCCCCATGATAGAAGGCAAGGACATCTTTCACCGTTGGGCCATATTTCCTTTTCATATCCTCGATGAGGGCCAACCTTCCGGAAATCATGTCCAGCCGCTGGGGGTCTGCCTGAACCATCCCGGCATATTTCCTCAGAAGGTGCGCCGCCTCCTCGATCTGCGCCCGGGAATTGTCCAGAAGGTCAACAATTTCTCCCAGCCTCGCGTCGACATTCAGAAGACCCCGCAGACTGGAAGCCGCCCCACCGACCCCATCGGCAAGGGAACCGTCCGACTGATATACAGCCTCCAGGACGTTGGCGGCCGCGGATTGGAGTTTCCCGGCCGAAGCGAGAACCTTTTCCTCTCCCCTGAGCGCATCCTCCTCATCAGCGTCGATAGAGGCAGCCTCGAGTTCATGTACCACGAAATTCAGATAGTCTGTCCGTGCCAGGTTCTCCCTCCCCTTCTCCTCGATATGACGGATTTTTCTGCTGATCTCCGCCTTTCGCCGGAAGGTCTCTTCGTGCTGAGCCCTCTTTTCCTCCAGGCCGGCGAAAGCATCGAGAGCCTGTAGATGGGCGGCTACCTTGAGGAGGGTCTGGTGCTCATGTTGGCCGTGAAGGTCCACGAGGCCGTCCCCCAATGTCCTGAGCCTGGACAGGGGCATGGATGAGCCGTTGACGAAAGCCCGGCTTCTTCCCTCCACCGGTATTTCCCGGTGGACCGACAGTTCCCCGTCTGATCCGGGTTCGACCAGATCATACATGGCCTCCGGGACCCGGAAGACGCCGTCAATAATGGCTGAGTTCTCCCCCGACCGGATGACGGCAGTATCCGTCTTTTCACCAAGAACGGCCTGAAGGGCATCCACAATGATCGACTTGCCGGCGCCCGTCTCACCGGTAAGGACCGTCAGCCCCGCGCCAAAGGGGAGGGAGAGTTCATCAATCAGGGCGAACCCTTTGATGTCGAGTCGCTTCAGCATGAATTCAGTTCCGCGTTCCAGCTTTGACAACCTCGTAAAAAGTCTCTCAGGTCCTACCGCCTTCCCCAGTGAAGCTTGGCCCCGAGGACATCGTAGAAGGTTTTCGACCCGGTCCTGATCAGTTTGACCCGGCCGGACGAGGCTTTCACCTGGACCCTGTCCCCACCTGACAGGCTCATTCCTTCCTGCCCATCCAGGGTCAGATAGACCTTTCCAGGATCCCCGGTCAGGTGTAGCTCCACAAGGGAACTACCCGGCACCACAAGCGGCCTGTTTGTCAGGGTATGGGAACATATGGGAGAGATCAGAATAACGTCCAGGGTCGGCTCAACGATCGGCCCCCCGGCGGACAGGCTGTAGGCGGTGGATCCCGTGGGCGTACTGACGATTAGTCCATCGGCCTTGTAGGTTGTCACCTCGTGTCCATTCACAAAGGCCTTCAGGTCGAAGATGCGGGCGAGAGCGCCTTTGTTTATAACCACGTCGTTAAAGACCTTGAACTCGCGGATCTCGTCACCCTCCCGGTAAAGGTGAACCTTCAATCTCATCCTTTCCTCAATCCCGTACTTCCCGGTCAGGACCCGCTCAAGCGCGGGGAAAAGCTCTTCCAATCCAAGTTCCGTAAGAAATCCCATGGATCCGAGGTTAATCCCCAAAAGGGGAATGTCGGTGCCCTCCACGAGACGTGCTACAGACAGAAGGGTGCCGTCCCCCCCAAGAACCAGCATGATGTCAACCCCGGTTGGGACCTCGTTTCTCGGTACGGCCTTCGCCAATGTCCCGCTCAGTCCCTCGTACTCCTCCTGCACGGTGATTTCCACATTCCTGCCCATGAGCCACGGAACCAGTTTCACCATTACCTCCCGGGCATGGGGGCTGGTGGTCTTGGCAATAATCCCTATTCGCTTGACCTCGTTCATGGTATTTCCTTATATTCGAGGATCATCCTGAAAATAAGTACCTGAAGGATGACCAGATTTTGTGAAAAGCTAATTTAACACAGGGTGCACAGAGTTTCACAGGGTAACAGCTCTTGACTTTTTCAGCTCCGCCCGGGATTGCCGCGTTACTCTCGTCTCCCTCGATGCTCCTCGCAATGACAGCTCTCTGTTCCCCGCGTCCCCTTTTCTACTCTGGACCCTGGACTCTGGACTCTGGACCCTGGACCCTGGACCCTGAATCCCGCCGTTGAACATTGAACGTTGGACACCGGGTTAAGGTACGCGTTAACCGGATGAACCATCCGATAACACCTTAGTTAAATGCGCCAGGAACTCCACGTTGCCGTCCGCTCCGGGAACAGGGCACTCCATGGATCCCCGAATCCCGAACCCCTCCTCCGCCGCCGCCGCAAGGATGCCGGCCAGGGCTTCCCGACGAACCCTGAGGTCCCTGACTATCCCGCCTTTCCCGACATTTTTCCTTCCAGCTTCAAACTGGGGCTTCACCAGGACAACCGCGTCCGCACCGTTTCGAAGAAACACCCGCAGGCGGGGAAGTATGAGCCTCAGTGAAATAAAGGACACATCCACCACCGCCAATTCAAGATCATGGGGCAGGACATCGTCGGAGATGGTCCGAAAATTGGTCCTTTCAAGGACAGTTACCCGGACGTCGGACCGCAGCTTCCATGCCAGCTGGCCATACCCGACATCCACCGCGAAAACATGGGCCGCATCCCTCTGAAGAAGACAATCCGTAAAACCTCCGGTTGATGCCCCCACATCAAGACACCGTTTCCCCGCAGGGTCGACACCGAACCGGTCCAGGGCGGCTTCAAGCTTCAGCCCTCCGCGCCCCACGTAGGGCAGCCCTTCCCGGACCTGGAGCGAAACGTCCACCGGCAGGCGGTGCCCGGCTTTATCCACTCTCCTGTCGCCGGAGTAGACCCGGCCGGCGAGGATCAGCGCCTGAGCTTTCTCCCTGCTCGGCGCGAGGCCCCTGGCTACGAGCAGCAGATCCACTCTCTCACGGGCCGGCATCCCCGAGAACCTCTCGAACGGCACGAATGATTCCGTCCATATCGATACTCAGGTCTGCCCTGAGCTCCGCCTGGGTAGCCTGTTGTATAAAAACATCCGGGAGCCCCAGTCTGTGAATCCTGCAACTCTCCCCCCTATCCGAGGCTGCCTCCAGAACCGCTGACCCGAACCCGCCCATAAGCGCGTTTTCCTCTATGGTAATGATATTCCCGCTTTGCCGCCCCCACTTGAAGATCAACTCGCTGTCAAGGGGTTTGATAAACCGGGCATCAATAACCGCGGCGTCGATTCCATCATCCTTCAGCTTCATAGCTGCATCAAGCACAGGATGGAGGCTCGATCCGGCAGCGGCCAGAGTTACGTCAGTCCCTTCCCTGAGGAGCTTGCCCTTGCCTACCTCCCAGATCTTGGGTTCACCGAGAGAAACACCCACGCCCGTTCCCCTGGGATACCGGAAGGAACAGGGACCATCCATGGTCAGGGCAGTGGCGAGGGAGTCCCTTAACGCCGATTCATCCCCCGGCGCCATAATGGTGATATTGGGTATCGGACGGAGGTAGGAAAAATCAAAGACCCCATTATGGGTCGGGCCATCCTCACCCACCAGCCCTCCCCGGTCAATGGCGAAGACAACCGGCAGGCCCTGGAGGCAGACATCGTGGATTATCTGATCGTAAGCCCTCTGAAGGAAAGTGCTGTAGATGGCCACCACCGGGCGAAACCCCTGTGTTGCCAGCCCCGCCGCGAAGGTTACGGCGTGCTGTTCGGCAATCCCCACATCGAAAAAACGGTCAGGGTATTCATCTGCAAACCTGTCTAACCCCGTACCTTCCGGCATGGCGGCGGTTATTGCGACAATGCGATCGTCCTTCCTCGCCGCCTCGATGAGAGCATCGGAAAATACACTCGTATATGATGGAACGGATGTCTTCCTGATCGGCTTTCCCGTCTCCCGGTCGAAAGGTCCGACCCCGTGGAACCTTGCCGGGTTCTTCTCGGCGGGCCCGTACCCCTTTCCCTTCTCCGTCCCGACATGGATGAGCACCGGGCCTTCAATCCTGCGCGCATTCCGAAAGGTCGCGACAAGGCGATCCAGACGGTGCCCCTTTATGGGGCCGATGTATTCGTAGCCCAGTTCCTCGAACAGCATTCCAGGGTAGATCAGGGCCTTGAACGATTCCTCCGCCTTCCTGGCAACCTGGAGGAAAGGCTCGCCGACCTTGGGGATGTTCTTCAGGAAGTTTTCGGTCTCCCTTTTAACCCTGTTGACAATGCTGCCGGTAAGTAATCTCGACAGGTAAGAGGACATTGCACCGACATTGGGGGCGATGGACATCTCATTGTCGTTAAGGATCACCACGAGGCGTTTTCCGTGTTCCCCGGCCTGGTTGAGGCCCTCGAGGGCAAGGCCCGCTGTCATGCTTCCGTCCCCGATCACCGCAACGACCTTGCCGGGCTTGTCCAACCGTTCAAGCGCCTCGGCGATGCCAAGAGCGGCCGAAAGAGATGTACCGCTGTGACCAACGTCGAAACTATCGTAGGGGCTCTCTTTCCTTTTTGGAAAACCGCTGATTCCGCCTTTTCGCCTAAGGGTGGAAAACAGGTCCCTTCGTCCGGTCAACAGTTTGTGGGTATAGGCCTGATGCCCGACATCCCAGACGATCCGGTCCTCTGGAGCCCGGAACACATAATGCAGGGCAATGGTCAACTCCACCACTCCCAGGTTGGATGCCAAATGCCCCCCGTTTCTGGAAACCACATCGAGGATAACCTCCCGGACCTCTCCAGCAAGCCGTTCCAGATCCGGGATCTTCAGATCCCAAAGGTCGGCGGGCGAGTTGATCCCGTCGAGGATTGAAGCCTTTCCAGGGTCGGATTCACTCAATATGCTACAACCTCCTTAAAAGTACAAAATCTGCAATTTCAGCAAGGTGCCCGTCATCCGCCATCCCCTCCAAATGGCTCTTTGCCTCGGCGATGAGGCCCCTCGCTCGGTCCTTTGCACCCTCAAGCCCGAAAAGGGCGGGATAGGTAACCTTTCCGCTTGCAGCGTCGCTGCCGTGGTCCTTTCCCATCTCGTTCGTGGACGCGGTAACATCAAGGATGTCATCAACGACCTGAAAGGCGAGACCCAGATTTTCACCGTATTGTCCAAGGGCTCTTGATACGGCATCTCCAGCCCCGGCCGCGAGAGCCCCCAGTAGGACGGAACAACGGATCATGGCGCCGGTTTTATGGGTATGGATGTACTCCAGGACAGGTTGGGACGGGGGTTTTCCCTCGCTGTCGAGATCGACCTGCTGGCCTCCCACCATGCCCTTCCATCCGGCAGCGGCGCCAAGCTTCCGAATCATCCTCAACCTGTCAACAGGCTGGACGGATTGCAGGAGCTCAGGGTCACAGAGAAGTTCAAACGCCATTGTCAAAAGGGCGTCCCCGGCGAGAATGGCGGTGCCCTCATCGAAAGCCCGATGGCAGGTCGGTTTCCCCCTTCGGTAATCATCGTCGTCCATTGCCGGAAGGTCATCGTGGATCAGGGAATAGGTGTGGACGAGTTCCACGGCGCACGCCGCGGCCATGGCGTTCTCGGGGTCCCCCCCGGCTGCCCTGGCCGAGGAGAGAACCAGGATGGGCCGGATCCGTTTTCCACCGGCGAAAAGGCTGTAGCGCATCGCATCGACAAGCCGGGAAGGGTAGGTGCCCTTGGGCGGCATAACTCCCTCCAGAGCTCGGTCAACCTGTGCCTTGTCCTCCTCCAGAAATCCTGCCATCAGTCCTCAGTTTCCTCTTCGTCAAAGGGAACGGCCTTCACCTCGCCGGATATGTCCCGGGTAAGGATCTCGACTTTCTTTTCCGCCTCGTCGAGTATCCCGGCCAGTTTTTTCAACTTGACGGTGCCCTTCTCAAAGAGCTCGAGGGATTTTTCAAGGGATATGTCGCCCCCTTCGAGCTGCGCGACGATTGCCTCCAACTCGGCTAGGCCTTCCTCGAAACCCTCGTCTTTCTTTGTGGATTTTGCCAATTTTCTCCTCCCGTAAAACACCGGCGGCATATGTCCGTGCTGTTTTACACTTAGGTTCATCCTGGAAATGATCCTTAATTAACTAAGCACAATACCATGAAAAAAAAACCACGCAAACGGAAACGCCAACGCAAAAATGGAAATTGTGCAGCGCCGCCTCACCTGCGTTGACACAACCGGCGCCATACGGGTAGAATCCGCACCATGCCTAAAATAGTCTATTTTGCTATCTTCCCCGTGGTTGGCGCCCTGGTGGGTTGGATCACCAACCGGATCGCCATCATCATGCTGTTCAGACCCCGGAAACCCATCAGTTTCCTGGGATTCCGTATCCAGGGACTAATTCCACAGCGCCAGCACCAAATCGCCCAGAGGATCGCCGAGACCGTCGAGCAGGAGCTGCTGACCGTCGAGGATCTGGATGAGGCCATGAGCGGGGTCCAGTGGGAGGATGAGGTCCGTTCCACCCTGACATCCATCCTCCACACAAAGGGGCCGGGAATGTTCATCGGAAAGATCCCGGGGATAGCCAAGGCGTGGGAAGCTCTGATCCTTCCGCAGATCATTGACCTCCTGGCTCCGGAGATCAACAGGCTCATCGCCCGATACCGGGACTCCTTCGTCAGAAAACTGCGGAACTCCGTGGATATCAGACAAATCGTGGCCGACCGGATCGAGCAGTTCGAGATACAGACCCTGGAGACCCTGATATTCGCTCTGGCCAGCCGGGAGTTCAAGCATATCGAGTGGGTCGGCGCCCTCACCGGCGCCCTCATCGGCGCAATCCAGGGCCTGATCGTGCTCATTGCCGGATAGGAACCCCCCTGTCTTGACAGATGTGGCTGTGAGACATATTGTTACCGACTACTTTACGGGAACGAGGGCGAACAACGATGGCTGCTGAAAATCCCAAAGGCTACAAAGATACCCTGAATCTCCCTAAAACTGACTTCCCCATGAGGGCGAGTCTCCCCAGAAAGGAGCCGGAGCGCCTTCAAAAGTGGGCGGATCAGGATATCTACAGAAAAATTCTGGAGGCGAGGGCGGGGAAGGAGACCTACATTCTTCACGATGGCCCCCCATACGCAAACGGAAACATACACATGGGGACGGCCTTAAACAAGATCCTCAAGGACTTCGTCGTAAAGTCCAAATGGATGGCCGGTAAATACTCTCACTATGTTCCAGGCTGGGATTGCCACGGCCTTCCCATCGAGCACAAGGTTGACACGGAGTTAAAGGCCCGGGAAACCGGGATTTCGGCCATTGAGATCCGTCGGGCCTGTCGTGATTACGCCAACCACTTTATCGATATCCAGCGAACGGAGTTCCGCCGGCTGGGGGTTTTCGGGGACTGGGATCATCCCTATTTGACCATGGCATACCCTTACGAAGCGAGAATAACGAGGGAATTCGGCGCTTTCGTCCAACAGGGCTCCGTCTACAAGAGAAGAAAACCGGTGTACTGGTGCTCCTCATGCGGCACAGCCCTGGCCGAGGCTGAGGTGGAATATCACGATCATACTTCACCGTCCATCTACGTAAAATTTACTTTCATGGACGACCCCGCGAAAAAGATTCCGGAGTTGAAGGGCATACCCTCAGCGGTGGCTATCTGGACAACCACCCCGTGGACGATCCCGGCGAACCTGGCGATAGCCCTTCACCCCGATTTCTCCTACGTGGCATTCCTCGTTAATGGAGAGGCCCTCATAGCCGCGGAGGATCTGGCCTCTCATCTCGCCTCCACCATAGGTGCGGGAGAACCGGAGATCATAGCCCGCTTCCCGGGGAAGCTGATTGAAGGGCTGAAAACAAGGCACCCCCTGTACGACAGGGAGTCAATCGTCGTCCTCGCGGATTACGTGACCCTGGACGCCGGGACAGGATGTGTCCATACCGCTCCCGGGCACGGACAGGATGACTACGAGACAGGATTGAGATACGGTCTGGACGTTTATGCCCCGGTGGATGACGAAGGTAAATTTACCTCCGACGTAGGTTTTTTCGCGGGCACGCATGTATTCAAGGCCAACAGGAATATCATTGAAAAACTGGAAGAAATTGGCGCTCTTCTCGCCGAAACCCCCATTGAACACACCTACCCGCACTGCTGGAGGTGTGATTCACCCATCATATTCAGAGCAACCGAACAGTGGTTTATCTCCATGGAACACAACGGCCTCCGTTCCAAGGCGCTTGAGGCAATCAACAAAGTCCGCTGGATCCCCTCATGGGGCCGGCAGCGGATCTACCAGATGATCGAGAACCGGCCGGACTGGTGCATATCCCGTCAGCGGTCCTGGGGATCGCCGATTACCATCTTCTACTGTGAGGAGTGCGGAGAAGCCCTCATGAGCGGGGATATCTGCAATCATGTGGCCGACCAGATGGAGGAGAAGGGGGCCGATGTCTGGTTCACTGCTTTGGCCGGGGAACTTCTGCCGGAAGGAACGAAATGCCGGGCGTGCGGCGGAGTCTCCTTTAAAAAAGACATGAACATCCTGGACGTATGGTTCGACTCCGGTGCAAGCTACGCCGCGGTTCTCCAGGACAGGGACGATCTCGAATGGCCCTGCGACATGTACCTCGAGGGATCCGATCAGCACCGGGGATGGTTTCACAGCAGCCTTCTCGAATCGGTGGGAACCAGGGGCGAGCCGCCTTACAGAGAGGTCCTCACCCATGGCTACGTTGTCGACGGCAACGGAAGGAAGATGTCCAAATCCCTGGGCAACGTCATCGCCCCGCAGAAGATCATCGATAAATACGGGGCCGAAATCATACGCCTCTGGGTTTCCGCTACCGACTACCGGGACGACATCCGTATTTCCGATGAGATCCTTTTGCGCCTGACGGAGGCATATCGCCGTATCCGTAACACATGCCGATACCTGCTGGGCAACCTTTCCGACTTCGACCCGGAGAAGGACAGTGTCCCCTACGATGAGATGGATGAACTGGACCGTTGGGCGCTGCTCAGGCTATCCCGGGTGACAGGCCGGATAGTTGAAGCCTATGACACCTTCCAGTACCACAATGTCTTCCACACGCTCCACAACTTCTGCGTGGTGGATCTGTCGAACTTCTACCTCGACATCTTAAAGGACCGGATGTATGCCTCCGAGGCAAACAGTCCTCTGAGACAGTCCGGGCAGACCGCGTTCCTGGCCCTGGCTGACGGAATCGTCCGCCTGATGGCGCCCATCCTTTCATTCACCTCCGAGGAGGTGTGGGAGAACCTGCCGGGATCAAGGGCCGAAAGCGTTTTTCTGACCGAGTTTCCGAGACCGGACGCCGGATGGGCAGACCATGATCTGGAAAACCGCTACGAAAAACTGGTGGCCATCAGAGATGTCGTTACGAAGGCCCTCGAGGAGGACCGCCGGCTTAAAAAGATCGGCAACTCCCTCGAGGCGGCGGTGACGCTTCACGTAACGGATCGGGCAGCCGCGGAATTTCTCGAAAGCTTTGGAAAGGGTCTGCCTGACCTTTTTATCGTCTCATCGGCTGCAATCGAATCCCACGGGGAGTTGCCTGAAGACGCCTTTACCCATGAGGGATTTCCCGGATTCGGAGTAACGGTCGGGAAGGCGGAAGGCGGCAAGTGTGAAAGATGCTGGAAATTTGCCCCTGAAGTCGGGGCCGACGGTAAAGATTCCGGGATCTGCGCCCGGTGTCAGAGCGTTATCGAGGGATAGGTCATGGTAGATTTTCTTCTCTTCGTGGGTATCCTGACGGCGGACCGGGTGTCGAAGATCATGGTGGTCAACCTGATGGACCTGTACCAGTCGACACCGGTGATCCCCTCTTTTTTTCACCTGACCTACGTGAGGAACACCGGCGGGGCATTCAGCATCCTGGCCGGCTGGGACAGCCCCTTCAGGCGGGTCTTCTTTATCCTGGTGCCCCTGTGCGCTCTGCTTCTCCTGCTTTATCTTTACAGGGAGGCTCAACGCAGCTCTTCTACGCAGGTCCGTCTGGCTATTACAGCCATCGCCGCAGGCGCCGTGGGAAATCTTTACGACAGAACCGTCACGGGAAAGGTTGTGGACTTTCTGGATGTGTTTGTGGGACCATACCACTGGCCTGCCTTTAACGTGGCCGATTCGGCAATCACCGTCGGAGCCATTTACTTGGGCTTCCTCTTTCTGAGGGGCCACATGGACTCGATGAATAGTTGATGGCTTCATAGGAAGTCATCAACGCGCCCCGCGTGGGGCGCCCAAATCAACGACTTGCTACATAAGTCATTGATTTGTGAGGAAAACGAAAACGACGCTTTTCGCTTTCCGTTGTGCAAAAAGTCCCGGGTCGGACTTTTTGCGACTCTATCAACAGATACAGGGAGACAGGATGTTCCCGGAACTTCTTCATATAGGACCGCTCACGCTCCACACCTACGGCCTCATGGTCGCCCTGGGTATGCTCGCCGGCATTACCCTCGCCGAGTACCTGAACAGAAAACAGGGTGGAGAGCCGGGCCGCATTGTCGATCTGTCGCTCATCGTCATCCTTTCCGGACTCCTTGGCGCCAGGACTCTCTTCATCATCATCAACCTCTCCTACTACCAGAGCCATCCGCTGGAGATGGTTATGGTCTGGAAAGGTGGATTGGTCTTCTTCGGAGGGCTTATCGGAGGGCTCATTGGGCTGCTGGTCGCCATTCTGATCTACCGGATGCCCCTCTGGAGAACCCTGGACATTGCCGCGCCGGGACTTACCCTGGGCCACGCCCTTGGGCGGATCGGGTGCTTTTCCGCCGGCTGCGGCTACGGCAGGCCCACGGACCTGCCCTGGGCGGTGATCTTCACCGACCCCCGCAGCCTGGCCACGGGCGTGCTTGGCATCCCGGTTCATCCGACCCAGCTATACTCCTCTCTGGCCCTCCTGATCCTGACCGTTTTCCTGGTCTGGAAAACCCCGCGGAGGCGCTTCGACGGTCAGATAGCAGCCCTGTACATAATAATTTACTGCATCTTTCGCTTCGGCGTGGAGTTCCTCAGGGGAGATCCCAGAGGTGGGGCTGAAATCATGGGATTCTTTCTGTCCACGAGCCAGATCGTGAGTCTTGTGCTCCTGCCCCTGGGCCTGTTGTTCTATTTCCTGCGGTCACAGGCGGGGGAAAGGGATTAGGAGTCCAGAGTCGCTGAGTCCAGAGTCCAGAGTCCAGAGTGAAAAAGGGGGTTCGCAAACGCGAACCCCCTTTTTTTACTGATAAGCGGGAAGGTGTTTAAATATCGAAGTAGAGCGCGAACTCCCAGGGATGGGGCCTGAGATTGATGGCGTCCACCTCGTTCTGCCTTTTGTATGTCAACCACATCTCGATGAGGTCGGGGGTAAAGACATCACCCTTCAGCAGGAAATCGTGATCCGCTTCCATGGCATCGAGGGCTTCGCTCAGGGAGCCCGGCACGGAGGGAATCTGGGCCAGTTCCTCGGGAGGCAGACCATAGATGTTCTTGTCGAGGGGTTCCCCGGGATGGATTCGATTTTCGATGCCGTCCAGACCGGCCATGAGCATGGCGGCAAAGGCCAGATAGCCGTTGCACGTAGGATCGGGGGTCCTGAACTCCACCCTCTTCGTCTTGGGGTTTGCCGAGTACATGGGAATCCGGATGGCGGCGCTCCGGTTCCTTGAGGAGTAGACCAGGTTGATAGGCGCCTCGTAACCTGGAACCAGCCTGCGATAGGAGTTGGTCGTGGGGTTGGTCAGGGCACACAGCGCCGCCCCGTGTTTGATAATGCCCCCGATGTAGAACATGGTCAACTCGCTCACGCCGCCGTACCGGTCCCCCGCGAACAAGGGCTTGCCATCCTTCCAGATACTCTGGTGCACGTGCATGCCGGAGCCGTTGTCCTCGAATATCGGTTTTGGCATGAAGGTGGCCGTCTTGCCGAATTGCTTGGCAACGTTCTTGACGACGTACTTGAATCTCATGAGGTTGTCGGCGGCCTGAAGCAGCGGAGCAAACTTCATGTCGATTTCCGCCTGACCGGCGGTGGCCACCTCGTGGTGCTGCGCCTCGATCTCGATCCCCAGGCTCTCGAGCACCTGAACCATCTCCACGCGTATTTCATCGGTGGCGTCGGTGGGGGGACAGGGAAAATACCCCTCCTTGTGCCGTGGTTTATAACCAAGGTTGGGTTCCTCTTCCCGGCCCGTGTTCCACCACCCCTCGCTCGAGTCCAGGAAGTAAAATCCTGACTGGGGGTTCTGTCCGAAACGGATGTCGTCGAGGATGAAGAACTCGGCCTCCGGTCCGAAGTAGATCGTGTCGCCGATACCCGTGGACTTGAGGTAATTTTCCGCCTTGCGCGCCACGTTTCTCGGATCCCTGGAATAGGACTCCTTTGTAATGGGATCCACTATATCGCAGATAAGGGAAAGGGTAGGCACCCGCGTAGAGAAAGGATCGATCTGGGCCGTGTCCGAATCAGGCACGACCAACATATCGCTGGCATGGATGGGCTGCCAACCCCTGATGCTGGAACCGTCAAACCCGAAACCCTCCTCAAAGCTGCTCTCTTCAAGCTGGCTGATGGGTACTCCGAAATGCTGCCACGTCCCGGGTAGATCCATGAACTTGAGATCAACCATCTTGACCCCGTTTTTCTCCGCAAACTCAAGAACCTCTTTCGGTGTCATACCTGCACCCTCCGATCTTCTATTGATAGGGTCGTAAAAAGTCCATTCACGGCTTTTTACTCAACGGAAAGCGAAAAATGTCATTTCCACTTTCCTCACAAATCTCCGATTTGAGCGCCCCAAGCGGGCGCCTCGATGACTTTTTACAAAGTCATCTCCGTTGAAAACCTTAAAAAACGACTGCCTAAATCGCCTCTTCCCCGGTTTCGCCGGTTCTGATCCGGATAACATCCTCCACGGGCAGGACAAAGATCTTACCGTCCCCGATCCTCCCGGTTTTGGCGGCTTTAGACACCGCTTCAAGGACCTTTTCCAGAATCTCGTCCTTTACAACAACCTCGATCTTCACCTTGGGCAGAAAATCGACGATATACTCGGCTCCACGGTAAAGCTCCGTGTGGCCCTTCTGTCTGCCGAAACCCTTCACCTCGCTGACGGTCATCCCCTGGATACCGAGGGAGTTGAGAGCCTCTTTAACCTCCTCCAGCTTGAACGGCTTGATAACGGCCTCAACCTTTTTCATGTTATTATCCTCCAGTTTTGACAACCTCGCAAAAAGCCTCTTCGAACCATTTTACGAGGCGAGGGATGGCTCCCTGCTCCGAAAGTTAAAGCAACACTCATACCAAGGATCCTAAACTAAATATACGGTCGTAACCACTTAATAATTCTGAATATTTTTGGGAAAGAAAACCGGAAGAATCCGGCTGACTGCACATTGTTCCATCAACCTATCTCCAGTATGCCACATTTTCAGGCAGTATTAGCGGGGATGGATATATCAAGGATCTCCAGTTCCCTCAGACCCCTTGGGATCTGCACCTGTACCACGTCACCCACCTGCTTGCCAATAAGCGACCTGGCCACAGGGGATGTCACATTGATCTTCCCGGCGGAAACATCCGCTTCGTCCTCGCCTACAATCTGGTAGCCCAGTTCCTCCCCGGACTCCAGGTCCTGGACTTTCACGAGGACGCCGAAAACCACCTTGTCGGTGCCGACTCCCGCAGGATCCACAACCTGGGCGTTTGCGATCCGATTCTCGATTCCCCGGATTCGGCTCTCAAGAAACGCCTGCTGCTCTTTGGCCACGTCATATTCGGCGTTTTCGGAAATATCACCGTGCTCCCTGGCAACGGCGATGGCCTCGATTACCTTGGGGCGCTCTTCGGCCTTCAGCCTTTTCAATTCACTTTTCAATTTCTCCAGCCCCCCGGGAGTCATGGGATATTTTGTCATGGGATTTTACCCTCCAAAAATGATGACTTCTTGCGAAGTCATCATCGCGCCCCCTTCAGAGCACGCAAATCGAAGATTTGTGAGGAAAGTGAAAATGACACCTTTCGCTTTCCGTGGAGTAAAAAGTCATTGATGGACTTTTTACGACCCTGTCAAAAATGAACCAAAAAATGCCCCCGCTGGAGAAGGCATTGAATTATCCCGAAAAAGAATCCACCCGCACAACGGGTGGAATAAGTCAATTAATACATTGCCGGTGGGAAAAAGTCAACAAGAGTCCATCCGGGTTGAACTCTACGGCCTCAAATATCCAGAAAGGTCCTGATATCGGCCGCGGTGCCGGCCACGGTGCCCCCCTCCGCCTCGGTTCCCGGGAAAGAGTTCAGGAAGATTCTCCCATAAGATCGCTTTAGCAACCTCGTATCGCAAATGACCGCGAATCCGCGGTCATCTTTGTGCCGGATGAGCCTGCCGACCCCCTGTCTCAACCGGATGACGGCGCGGGGCACCGAATCCTCCATGAATGGATCCCGTCCCTCCCTCACCAGGGCCTCGCTTCTCGCCTCCATCACAGGGTCCGTGGGCACGGGGAAAGGAAGCCTCGTGATAATTACGCTCCGCAAGGAATCCCCCACAACATCGATCCCCTCCCAGAAACTGTCGGTTGCAAAGAGGGTCAGATCCGGATCTGAACGAAACCTGTCCAGAAGAACCGTTCTGGGGGATTCCCCCTGGCGGAGGGCCTGAATCCCCCGCCGGGAAAATTCCTCCCCACACCCCTCGAAAACCGCGTCCATTGTCCTGTAGGATGTAAACAACACCAGTGCCCCACCACCCGAAGCTTTCACGAGATCCAACACAGCGTGGGTCAGTTCACGCACATACCCTTCTCTCCCCGGTTCCGCAACATCGTCGAGCACGGCCAGGCGCATCTGGGCGGCCATATCAAAGGGTGATGGGTAGACCTCCTCCACCACATCACGGTCCTGGAGAGACCTGATGCCAAGCTTCTCGTTTAAAAAATCGAACGTCCCTTCAACTGTCAGGGTAGCGGAAGTCATCACCACCGGCCCATCCAGGGAAAAAAGGGTCTGCTCCATGATTTGGGCCGCATCCAGGGGGGTCAGGTGAAAGCTGACGGATGAACGTCCTTTCCTGAGGCGTACGTCCACCCAGCAGACCTCACCGTCTTCCTCACCTTCCCGGACCCGTGTGATGAAATCCAGGCTCGCATCCAGGCGGGAGGCTACCGCCCCGATATCCCCCCAGAACCCGGTAAGATCATCAAAACCGTCATCAACCAGACCCCTCAGAACCCGGTTGAGTTTCCTTAAGGGGGCCAAGGGAACCGAAAGGGCGGCGCCAAGTTCATCGAGGAGTTGTTCAACCTTTTTCCATTCGGCTTCGTTCCTCAGGGCCGGGGGGACGCGCCACTTGGAGCCCGTTCCCCGGGCGCCTCCCAGCCATGGAATCATCACACCTGCGAGATCGTCGAATATACGATCCATACGACCCCTCGCCTCCGTGACGCCGGATGTTATTGAGCCGGCAAGTTCATCGAGTTTATTCCTTTTCCCGACATTCAAGAAACGCATCCCGCTGATCCGTCTCGTAAGAAAGGGGACAAGGCCCCTGTCCTGTTTTTTCCTGCTGACCAGACGGCCCAGTTGCCCCATCAGGCCCCATTTCCCCACACTGCCCTCGAAGTAGGATAGGGCCACACTTTCCAGGTTGTGCGCCTCATCAAGTACCACGGCATCGTAGCGGGGCATGACCGCGGCGGCTTCATGCCCGGCGCTGCGGACTGCCAAGTCGGCGAAAAGGATATGATGGTTGACAAGAAGGATCTGGGCCGATGCTGCATCCATCCTGGAGCGGTAGAAGAAACAGTCGGAAAAGTGAGGGCACCTGGCCCGCAGGCAGGAATCGGACTCGGCTTTCAAAAGGTTCCAGTTGGCGTCACCGGGTACAAAGGACAGGTCCGAAAGGGTCCCGTCGGATGTCATCCGGCTCCATTCGATGAGTTCCCTGACCTCCAGGACGTCATCGAAATCGAGCAGCAATTCTCCTGAATCATTATCCAACAGATCCCTTTTACGAAGACACAGGTAGTTCCCACGCCCTTTGATAAGGACAGCTTTGAAAGGTTCCCCCAAAGCCTTCTGCACAAGAGGCAGATCCTGTCGAAGGTGCTGCTCCTGGAGGTTGATCGTTCGGGTGGAAACCACAACCCGGCGCTTCCCCTTCAACGCCCAAAGGACGGCCGGGATCAGATAGGCGAGGCTTTTCCCCGTACCGGTTCCCGCCTCGAGGACGCCCACCGCCCGGCTGTCAAGAATACGCGCCACGTCAGCAGCCATACGGCACTGTGAAAGACGTGACTCATAGTGGGGATGAACGGCGGCCAAGGGCCCATTGGGACCCAGAAGAGCGGATATTTCTTCCGGATTGAGCGGTTCAACGGTCCCCCTGGCCTGCTGAGGTTCCACGACGGCATAGACCCGCCTGACCTCATTGTCCACGATGTAAAAACCGACCCCGTCACCACCCACCTTGGAAGCAATGGAAAGATCGGCTTTCGATGGGGCCAGAATACCCGTCGGATGGTTGTGGATCACCACATCCCCGGGCCCTGTATTCTCCGTGATGGCCGGAACCGCCTCGCGGTCGCCCCTGGCCATGGGCAAAATGTCCACAACGAGACCCTCCCCATCGGTCCGCCCGATGAAGAAGACTTCATTTCCACCACAATCGGCGATCTCATCCCGGACGAATATCTGTGTTTCCGGGGAAAATCGCTCCTCGCCCTTACCTCCCGGCCCTTTCATAGCAACGTCTTTCAAGCTCCTTTCATGATTGGGTTGTAAAAAGTCCATTCGTGGCTTTTTACTCCACGAAAAGCGAAAAGTGTCATTTTCACTTTCCTCCCCGGGCGCGATGATGGACTTTTTGCGAGTCCATCATCTTTCATATCCGTCAGGCATTCTTTAGAATTGGAAGCATCATAGCCCATTGAGGGACAAAGAGCCATCTAGGGGAAAGGAAAAGGCCGCCAAAGGGGCGGCCTTTCCGGCTTGCGCTCAGGTGGACACAGTCCGTTTACTTGACTTCGACCCTGGTCTCCCGGGTCTTTTCCTCATCGACCTTGGGAAGGGTGACGTGCAGGACGCCATTAACAAATTTCGCCGCGGCCTTGTCGCCCTTTATCCTGGAAGGCAGGGTCAGAGTTCGGGAGAATTTACCGAATTTCCGCTCGATGTAGTACCTGTTCTCTCCCTTTTCCTCCTTCTCCTCCTTCTTCTCGCCCTTTATGGTAAGGGTGTCGTCCTTCAGTAAGATCTCCACATCCTTCCTGTCGATTCCGGGCAACTCGACCTTGACCTGGATGTTTTCCCCCGTATCCACGAGGTCCACGGCGGGACTAAGACCGGCTATGGCGGTTTCGGCGGGCTCACCGAAATAATCGGAGAGTAGCCGGTTCATCTCATTCTGAATGCCGCCCATGCCGAAAAACGGTCCCCAGAGTACAGGCCTTTGACTTCTGATCCGTGCAATCGCCATTTTATTTTCCTCCTTTCTTTCTTTGCCGCCGTTGACTCCCCATCCCGGCGAGGAGTCAATAACCGTCGGCGCCATGCCTCTGTATACCCTGAATTTAGCTCCGGCCAGGCCCTTGTCAAGGCTGACAGTGCTCTTGCCCGCAGACATGTCATCCGCTATAGTCGCCGTGCCATGCTGACCATTCTTGAGAACATATCCCCTGTTTTCCTGGTGATTGGACTTGGATACCTTTCCCGGAAACTGGGATTCCTGCCGGATTCATTCATACAACCAGCCAACCGCCTGGTCTACTACATTGCCATTCCCATCCTGATTTTCAGCGAAATTTCCCGGGGAAACTTCGCTGAAAGCTTCAACCCGGGCCAGATCGGAGGGACCTTTCTGGCTGTGGCCGGTATATTCGCCCTATCACTGGTCGCAGGGGGGGCAATGCGGCTATCTCCCAACGGAAGGGCTACCTTCTCCCAGACCTCCTTTCACGGAAACCTGGGCTACGTTGGACTGGCGGTGGTGTTCTACGTTCTTGGAACCGAAGGAAGGGCTGCCGCAAGCGTCCTGGCCGGGTTTCTCATGCTGTTTCAGAATTTTCTCTCCATTTCGCTCTTTACCCTGCTCGCCCGGGGGGGGGAAAGGCTTTCCCTCAACACGGTCTGGAAATTTTTAGGCAATCCCATAATTCTGGCTACCCTGCTTGGGCTTATCTTCTCCGCGGGAGGGATAAAGGTACCGGGGTTCCTGGCGCATACATTCAGGATAGTCGCCGAAATGGCCCTTCCCCTGGCCCTGCTTATCATCGGGGGATCGCTGAAACCTTTCTCAACCCGTCGTGTTCGTCTTGTTGCCCTCTCAGCCGCATTAAAGCTGGCAATCCTTCCCATGATTGGATTTTACATCTTTCGTCTTATTCACCTGGAGCCGGGTGCGGCGGGAGCGGCCATCATCTTCCTGGCAAGCCCATCGGCAACCATCTCCTACGTCATGGCTGCGGAAATGGGCGGGGACAAGGACCTGGCGGCGGCAGCGGTAACGGCAAGCACCGCCCTTTCGATCATTACTTACACATTCTGGATCTCGACTATGGTAGGGTCGTAAAAAGTCCATTCATGGCTTTTTACTCAACGGAAAGCGAAAAATGTCATTTTCACTTTCCTCACAAATCTTCGATTTGAGCGCCCTAAAGAGGGCGCGGTGATGACCTCTTATAAAGTCATCAACCTTGGTAGGGTCGTAAAAAGTCCTTCAATGGCTTTTTACTCAACGGTGCCTGGCTGAAGGAAACCGTAATGATGATTCAAAATGGGGACAAAACCGGGAGTCGGTTTGCAGTGCTTTTCTGGTCGCTCCTGGTTATTAGCACGGGAATCCGGTTGGTCTACGCTGTCGTTCTGCCGCTTACAGGGGATGAGGCCTATTTCTGGGAATGGGCCAGGCATCCCGCCCTCTCATATTACGACCATCCCCCCATGGCGGCCTGGGTCATGTGGCCCCTGATTAAACTGTTCGGGAATACTCAACTCGCTGTCCGGATGGGCGCCATTATCGGTATTCCACTCGTCATACTGATAACGCGCCGCCTGACACTTCTCATCTCGGGTTCAACGAAGACCGCAAACCTGACGGGAATCCTTGCCATGGGGATACCTCTTCTTGAAGTCGGCGGTCTGATATACACCACCGATACCCCTCTCGTGCTGGCAGGAACAATGGGAGGATACCTCTTCTATCAGGCGGTGGTCAGGAATCGAAAATACGCATGGTGGGGCCTGGGTGTTTGCTTTGCCGCAGCCATCCTCAGCAAGTTTCTGGGCGTGGGTCTCATCGCGGCCTGTTTCGGATACTTGCTTCTCTCACCAAAATACCGTTTTTACCTGAGGAAATCGGGGCCCTACATCGCCCTGGGCATTGGAGCACTTGGTTTGGTCCCCATTCTCATCTGGAACGCATCCCACAACTGGGCCACCTTTGTCTTTAACTTCTCCTCCCGTCAGGCCCCCCTCGCTCTCGGGTTGACCCACCTCGCCGATTACCTGGCCGGACAGGCTCTTGCCCTTAGCCCTGTGGTTTTCCTTCTGGCCTTCCCCGCTCTGGCCGTCTGTTTCCCGCCCGGACGAAACGCCGTGACGGCCCGTTGGGAGATCCCGGCTTTCCTGGCCCTTGTTCCCCTTGGAGGCTTTCTGGCCATCAGCGTTCTGACCAAAGTCGACCCTCAATGGACCGGCATAGGGGTCCCTTTTTTGGCGATTGCGGTGGCCGGGTTTCTTCTTCGTGGGGAAAAGGCCGGCGGATACTATATCGGAGCCGCCGCCACCGCCTGGACAATTTCCCTGCTGATCTTCCTTATTCCTATTTTGCCTCTTACCTTTCCAGAGGGCTGGAAATCTCCCATCAGGCCCGACAAGATAAAGATCTCGGATCTGAAGCTCCTCACCGCCTCCCCCTCGGGAAAGGGCGCCGAGATAGCCGCCAACCTGAAGGAAATGGAGAAGGAGGGGGCAACCTTTGTTTTCACCAGGTCCTACGCTCTTTCCTCCCTCGCCGCCTTCTATACCCCCGGCAACCCGGAAGTTACCGTCCTGGGACCCGGAAGCGTCCACGGAAGGAGCCACTTCTCATGGTTTGATCCCTCCGCCCACACGGGAGAGAATGCCCTTTTCGTCAGCTATAGGGACTTCGCCCACGAGAGGAAGTTTTTGCTGCAACGGTTCAAGCGTGTGGTTCTGGTCCTGGATGCATCCCTGGACCAGAACTCCCTCCCTCTTACCCTTGTAAAATGCTACGGGTTTTCAGGTAAACGCTGAAAACGAATAAAAACTGGTTCATCCCGGAAATGGGTACCTGAAGGATGACCAGATTTTGTGGAAAGCTAACTTAACACAGGGTGCACAGAGTTTCACCAGCCGTCGCTGAAGCTATGGCTGGCAGGCAGGGTGGCACAGGGTTTATTTAAAACAAGTTAACAAAGTTTCGCGAAGTTTAAAATCTGTGCAACCCTCTTTTTAAACCCTGTGAAGTGACCTCCAGGTCACGCCATCGGCGTGACTGTGATAAATCAGCTTTTGACTTTAGGGATTGCTTCCGTCTACCTTTTCAACTCCGCATGAGATTGCCGCGTCACTCTCGTCTCCCTCGATGCTCCTCGCAATGACTTCGCTGGTCATCGCGAACCGTATCCGAGTGAAGCGATCCCGTAGCGCCCGGAGGGCGCCGCGACGGCTTTTTCAGCTTCCGTCTTCGTTTTTCGAACTTCGCCGTGACAAGTCGCCCGGGATTGCCGCGTCCCCTTTTCTACTCTGGACTCTGGATCTTGAATCCCGCCGTTGAACAATGATGACTTCGCAAAAAGTCATCATTACGCCCACTGATGGGCGCCCAAACAAGTTGTTGATTTGTAAGGAAAGTGAAAATGACACTTTTCGCTTTCCGTAGAGCAAAAAGCCATAAATGGACTTTTTGCGACCCTATCAACATTGAACGTTGGACACCGGGTTAAGGTACGCATTAGCCAGCCGGATGAACTAAAAAAAAGGCCCCAATACAGGGGCCTTTTTGGTGGTATGATATCTTTTCTATTCGGCGGGAAGAACGTTGGTCGCCTGGGGACCCTTGGTTCCCTCCGTAATTTCAAAGGTCACACGCTGGCCCTCCTGGAGGGTCTTGAAGCCTTCCCCTCCGATCGCCGAATAGTGGACGAAAACATCCGGTCCTTCCTCCTGAGCGATAAATCCGAATCCCTTCTTCTCATCGAACCATTTCACCGTACCTTCTGCCATTCTGTGACCCCCTTCTCACTGAAAAGAACAAACAGACTCATCCGGGTTCCACCTCCCCCGGGCAAACCATTTTTACAGCAAACCCATGGGAAAAACAAGCAAAATACGAGATGGGGAGCCTCCCCGTCTCGCGTAACCGAATTTGGGTTCGTGGTCTTTTATTTCTTGTCAAGTTTCGTGATCTTCGACCCCTCCAAGGTCAAATTATACATAAGTCCCTTTTGGCCGATGATGAATCCAATGACTGGTTTCTTGATATTTGTGGTGTCAATTGATCCACCGGCACCGACGTCCACAAGCGCAACCGACCCGTCAATACCAACTTCCCATCCGTTGCTTCGGCGAAATCCGTTCAAAGCATCATTCGACATGAACATGATAATAACGATCTTGGACTGGGCCCCCAGTTGAAACCCGATGGAGGCGGCGGCTGTTGAGTAATAGCCGACGGTCTTCCCCTTGATCCTCAGGACGCCTTCACCATATTCCCCTCCGATCCCGATACCCGCCTTGTACACTTTAGGGAATATCAGGACCCCCTTTGCCTGGGCCATTAGTTCATCGCCGGAGCTGACCTCTTCGTGGAAGGTGCGAAGGGCCTCGTTCACCCTTTTATCGATCTTGGCCGCCGACGCCGCCGATACCGGGCTGGATGCAACCGTTAATGAAAAAAGAACTACGAAACCGAGCAGGAAAACCGTAAATCGTGAAGAATAAGGCATTGTCATACCTCCTTGAAATATAACCGGAGCATCCCCCCGGAAATGCGCCGACCCAGCCTATATTTTATATTACCTGAATTGCAACGGTTAGCGCAATGCGTGAAAATGGTTGTGGACCGTCAGGTCTCTGACACCGGGGGTTGACCGCGAAAAAAAGCCCCGGAGTAAAGTCCGGGGCCATTGCTTTTTGGCGTCCCCTACGGGATTTGAACCCGTGTCGCCGCCGTGAAAGGGCGGTGTCCTGGGCCAGGCTAGACGAAGGGGACCATATTTATTGGTGAGCCCGGAAGGATTCGAACCTTCGACCGACGGATTAAAAGTCCGCTGCTCTACCGGACTGAGCTACGGGCTCCGGAGGGTCACTATCTAATACTTACTGTCTTTATTGTCAACCGTCTCGTACAATACCATCCCATTCAATACCATGGGCTCACACCCACGATATTTCATGAATAAAGTTTCCCTCGCACATTGTCGTCTATTTCTTACATACGAATATTTTTTTCCAACCGCGGGCTCATCAGCTCCACGGATCGATCAGCTCCACATAATCGTCCCTCTCGGGCCCTGTGGAAACCAGGGCGATGGGAATCCCGGTCAACTCCCCGAGCCTCCTTATGTAGGCCTGAGCCTCTTTGGGAAGGGCCTTCCACTCTCTCAAACCCCTTGTTGTCCCTTTCCAACCCGGATGATCCTCGTAAATGGGCTTGCACAGGGTCAACTGGTCCAGGTCCGCCGGAACATGGTCAAACCTGAGATCGCCGCAGGAATATCCTGTACAGATCCGGACGGGATCGATCCCGTCCAGAACATCGAGCTTTGTGACCACAAGCCCGGTCAGTCCATTAACCATCGCGCTCTGGCCCAGCACAACGGCGTCGAACCATCCACACCGCCTTGGCCTTCCCGTGGTGGCCCCGTACTCATCTCCCGCATCCCTGATGCGTTCACCCGGCGATCCTCCCAGTTCCGTGGGAAACGGTCCCCCGCCCACCCTCGTGGTATACGCCTTGGAGATACCGATCACCTCGTCGATGGAACCGGGTCCCACTCCCGAACCGGTACAGGCGCCTCCGGCCGTGGTGGAGGACGAGGTTACGAAGGGATAGGTACCGTGGTCGATGTCAAGATGGCTTCCCTGCGCCCCTTCGAACAGGACGTTTTTCCCATCGGCAATCCCCTGCTGCAGCAGATCTGTGGTATCGGCGACGTACCCCCGGATACGCTCAGCCAGGAGCATGGTGGATTCGAAAACCTCCAACTCATCGAATGTCTCTTTGCCGAAGAACCTGGCGAGGATGAAGTTCTTGAATTCGAGGGCCGCCTCGAGCTTCTCGCGGAAAACAGGAGGGTTAAGTATGTCACCGATCCGTATCCCGGTACGGGCCACCTTGTCCTCGTAGGCAGGCCCGATTCCCCTGCCCGTTGTTCCGATGGCCTTGACCCCTCTCCTCTCCTCCCTCGCCTGGTCCAGGGCGACATGGTAGGGCATGATGACGTGGGCCCTCTCGCTTATGAAAAGCCTCCCATCCAACTCGACCCCCTTAGCGGCAACGGAGTCCATTTCAGCTACCAACGCGTCGGGAGCCACCACCACCCCGTTTCCAATAAGGCACCGTTTTCCGGAATGCAGGATGCCGGAAGGGATGAGGTGGAGAATGGTCGTCTCCCCCCCTACGACAACGGTGTGCCCCGCATTGTGCCCCCCCTGGCAACGCACCACCACATCGGCCCGCTCGGTATAGACGTCAACGATTTTTCCCTTACCCTCGTCGCCCCACTGGGCACCGATAACCACAACATTGGGCATTACCTGTCCTCCGGAAATAAATTATGGTTCATCACAATAATGCGTACCTCATTATTTTACTTTGCGGCCCTTTGCGGCAGCGCCTGAGAGTGGCGCCCTCCGCGCCTGTCCTGAGCCTGTCGAAGGGCGGCCCTCTGCGATAAAACCTGTGCTTTAGAGCTGTAACGCAGAGTTACGCAAAGGCGGCTCGATGGTAGGCCGCACATACCGCAGAGTTACGCAAAGAAGTCAGGTGAGGGGAATATTTTTTTGATTTAACCCTGCCTGCCAGCCATAGCTTCAGCGACGGCTGGTGAAACTCTGTGCACCCTGTGTTAAATTAGCTTTTCACAAAATCTGGCCATCCTTCAGGTACTCATTTCCAGGACGACCCTATTTATTATAGAGCATCAATATCACACGGGGTGGATCTGCCGGCCTTGCTGTCCCATCTCCTCAACCCCCCGTCTTCCAGAACAATTATCGTCTTGATCCCGTGGGCCCCGGCGAAGGCCGGAAGATCCTCATCGCCCAGGTCCTGGATAAGACAAAATACTCCCCGGCCCTTACGTCTCAGTTCCATGGCGGCGGACAGCCCTCTCGCCTGGTCTCCGGACCTGTTCACAAAGAGGTAATCAACACCCCCGTGCCTGACTTCGGTCCTCGACACGATCTCAACTAATTCCAGGATATCAATGGCAAAACCGGTGGCCGGGGCGGGACGACCGAACTTCCCAACCAGATCATCGTATCTTCCGCCCTTCAGAATCGCCCTGCCCGCGCCCGAAACGAAACCGGAGAAGACGATTCCCGTATGATATCTGAACGAGGACAGCTCTCCCAGGTCCACCTCGATGAGATGGGCATCGACGCCGTGGGAAACAGCAAGGTCAAGAACCTCCATAAGGTTGGAAAGGGCGTCCGAACACTCGCCGTTTGGGGCACCCTTCCCGGCTTTCCTTATTACCTCGAGGCCGCCGCGCAGCTCGGCCAGGGAGAGGACCGACTGCCTCAGGGATGGTTGTACGTTCGTCCGGTCAAGGATTCGTCCGACCTCCCCAACGTCCTTCCTGTCCGCGGCTCCGATGAGGAGATCCTCCGTTTCCCTGGACAGACCGCACTCCTTCAACAAACCCCTGGCGTAGCTGACCTGCCCCAAGGAGATCCTGATCCCTGAAAATCCCATCCTTTTCAGGGACTCCACGGCAAGAGCGATCACCTCCGCGTCGGCCTGTGGGTCGCCCGGACCCAGAAGTTCGGCCCCCGCCTGGATCAGCTCCCGCCTGGGATGACTGGGGTCCCTGGGATAACGGTAGACATCCGAGACATAGCACAGCCGCAGGGGATATGGAACATCCTGAAGGGCCAGGGCCGCCATACGCGCGACCTGGGGCGTCATATCGGACCGCAGGACCATCACCCTGCCCGTGGCCCGGTCCACCAGCTTGAAGGCCATATCCAATTCGGCCGCCTCAAGTCCCTGGGCCATGGTCTCCAGGTACTCCATGGCCGGGGTGCGAACCTCCCGGTACCCCCACAGCCGGAAAGCATCCATGATCTGCCCTTCCACCCTTCTTATAAACGCCGCCCTGGCGGGGGGCATCTCGAAAACACCGGTGGGCAGCAGCCAGGAACCTTCTGGTTTCTTCATGGGAAAAGCCTCGTTTTTTCCGGACGCAATAAGGCGCAGGCCGGATTACCGCCGACCCGCGCCCCGAAAACCCTAGAAATTCACCCTGGTTACGGTCTTGATGTGCGGCAGCTTCATGAGGGCATCGATGACATTGTCGCCGGGCTCCGAGTCGACCTGGATGAAAGAAAGAGCTTCCCCGCCCGGCTCGTCGCGGCCTATCTGCATACTGGCGATATTGATGCCGTGACTGCCCAGCGTCTTGCCGAGGTTGCCGATGACGCCCGGACGGTCATCATTGCGGAGGACCAGCACGTGACCCTCGGGAATAGCCTCCATGGAGAATCCGTCGATGCTGACGATCCTCGGTTCCCTACCCTCGAAGATATACCCCTCAGCCACCATCTTATCGTTACCCGAGGACAGGGTAACCTCGATGAGATTGCTGTAGTTCCCGGGTTCCGAACTCTTCACCTCGTTGACCTTCAGGCCTCTGTCGGTAGCCAGAACAGTGGCGTTCACGAAGTTTACCGCGCCAACGCCAAGCACCGGTTCCAGTATTCCCTTCAGGACGCTTATGGTAATGGGCTCGAGGGGCAGATCACGCACAGACCCGGCGTAGCGGACCTCCACGGATTTGGGGGCAAATTCCACGAGCTGGGCCGTTAGGCTTCCCAGTTTGTCGGCCAGATCGAGGTAGGGCCGGACCTTCGGGAGAAGGTCTCCGCTCACGGACGGCACGTTAAGCGCGTTGGTGATGGTCCCGTTGACGAGGTAATCAGCGATCTGGTTTGCCACCGCAATGGCCACGTTCACCTGGGCCTCCCCGGTGGAGGCGCCCAGATGGGGGGTGAGGATGACGTTATCCAGCCCCAGCAGGGGGTTGTCCTTGTCCGGCGGCTCACTCGAGAAGACATCGAATGCAGCTCCGGCCACAAGCCCCTTCTTCAAGGCATCCGCCATGTCGGCCTCGTTCACAATACCCCCACGGGCGCAGTTGATGATCCGGACCCCCTTCTTCATCTTCTTGAACACCTCGATGTCGATCAGGTTCTTCGTCTCATCGGTCTTGGGAACATGGATGCTGATAAAATCGGACCGCCTGTATAACTCTTCAAGATCAACCAACTCCACGCCCATCTTCTCGGCGGCCTTTTCGCTGATATACGGATCGTAGGCGATGACGTTCATCCTGAGCCCCTGGGCCCTGTTAGCCACAATGGAGCCGACATTACCGACTCCGATGATGCCCAGCGTCTTGTTCATGAGCTCAACGCCCATGTAGAGTTTCTTGTCCCACCGGCCGGCCTTCATGCCCGCGTCGGCCTGCGGGATATTCCTGGCCAGGGAACACATCATGGAGATGGCGTGTTCGGCGGTGGTCACCGTATTTCCGCCGGGGGTGTTCATGACCACGATCCCCCTTTTCGTGGCCTCCGGGATGTCGACATTGTCCACCCCGATACCGGCCCGGCCGACGACCTTGAGGCGGGAGGCCGCCTGGATGATTTCCCCGGTGACCTTTGTGGCGCTGCGGATCACCAGGCCGTCGTACTGTCCGATAATCTCCTTGAGTTCCTCCGGTTTCAGGCCGGTGTTCACGTCCACCGAGAGGCCGGGGGTCCTTTCAAGTATCTCCACCCCGGCCGGGGACAACTTGTCGCTTACAAGTACCTTCATCACCGCCCCCCTTTCAGACGAGTATCTCTTCGGCCCTGCGGACGCCCGCGCCGAGTTCAACCTTGTGCCCCAAATCCCTGAGAGTCATCTCCACGGCGGCGATGGCGGTTACCATATCCAGGCCGTCCAGGTAGCCCATGTGGGAAAGACGGAAGATCTTTCCCTTGGCGTTGTCCTGACCACCGGCCACTGTGATCCCATATTTTACGCTCAGATTCTTGACAATGGCCTGGGCGTCCATCCCCTCGGGGGCAAGAACGGCGGTTATGGAATCGGACGGAGAGTCGGGCGCGAAAAGCCTCAGCCCTATGGCCTTCATGGCCTCACGGGTAGCCTCGGCGTAGGAAGCGCACCTTGCGAACATGTCCTCAAGGCCCTCTTTCCTGATCTCGCGTATCACCTGCCTGAGCCCAAGGATGAGGGAAACGGCCGGGGTGTAGGCCGTGCTCGGTTTGGCGGCGTTCTTCCTCTCCTTGGCCCAGTCGAAGTAGTATCTGGGCTGTGTACACTTAGCCACAGCCGCCCAGGCCTTGTCGCTGACGGCGGCGAAGGACAGGCCGGGAGGAAGCCGCCATGCCTTCTGGGATCCCCCCACGACCACGTCCAGTCCCCACTCGTCAAAGGGCAGGTTCATAACCCCTACCGCGGTGATGCCGTCAACAATGATGAGCTTGTCCTCGTAGCGGTTGACGATCTCAGCGATGGCCTTAACCGGATGGGACACCCCGGTGGACGTCTCGCTGGCCTGAACGTAGACCGCCCTGATCCCGGGGTCGTCTTCCAACTTCTCGGCGATGACCGCCGGGTCAACCGCCTGGCCCCAGGGAACATCAATTACCACGGGGATGCCGCCATAGGTAGACACGAGCTGGGCCCATCGCTCGCCAAATTTTCCGCCGTTTACGCAGATGGCCTTTTCACCCGGGTTCAGGATGTTGGCAACGGCGCCTTCCATGGCCCCGGTCCCGGACGAGGTGAACAGCAGCACATCACCTCTGGTCTGGAAGATGAACTTCAGACCATCGAAAACCTCCTTCAGGACGGTTATGAACTCCGGTGCCCTGTGGTGGATAATCGGCTGAGCCATCTCCAGCGCAGTGTATGGAGATATGGAGATACGTCCACCGGACCTGGCGAATATATCCTCTTCTTGATCATCAGCATCTACCTCCCGCGAAAATGTGTATGTTTCACCCGAAAAACCAAATGATGAATCATTTTATTTTACCACAGCGCAGCCGGCTTACAGGCTGCTCCACAGGGTTTTAAAGTAAAAAATACTAATCTTTAAAGGTTTTTCCCTGTGCAACAACCCTGTGGTGTGACCTGTAAGTGGTCACGCTGTGGTGAATTAATTTTGATAGGGTCGTAAAAAGTCCATTCATGGCTTTTTATTCCACGGAAAGCGAAAAGTGTCATTTTCACTTTCCTTACAAATCAACAACTTGCGCTGCAAACCATTGATTTGCGCGCCCATTAATGGGCGCATTGATGACTTATTGCGAAGTCATCAACCTTAGAGCGAGAAGGCCAGCTTGCCGCCCAGCAGGAAGTCCGAGGAGCCGTCGTTCAGCCCAAGCCCCACCACAAATCCGAAATTGATGGACGGTTCCAGATCGAAGCTGACGCCACCTAAGAGGATATCGCCGAAATTATACTCTGTCGAGATGAACCCCTGGTCCACCA